>JBBRCR010000006.1:0-52185 GCA_038204695.1 Opitutales bacterium
GGCAGCTCCTCGAGCGTGCCCGCCAGTTCGAGGTACAAGTAGTTCCACAGTCGCGCCGCGTGCACCGGCGATAATCCCCACTGGACCAAAAGCGCCCGCAGCTCCCCGCGGGAGAGGTCGTACAGGTTGAGCGGAGCGGCGCACATGCAGAAGGGCCGCCACGCTACTGTGGACGGCGCCCTCCGCAACTGCGGCCTACGCCTTGGGCGTGAAAAGCCGGCTGGGCGCCGGCTCGTCGTCCGCCTTGCCCTCGTACGCGTGAACGGAGCAGGCCGAATCGCTCCAGAGTGGCAAATTTGATCCGCGCCAGGCGCGCGTCTCGGAGATATCGCTCCGCACCTCGGGCTTGGCGCTTTCGAGCATCAGCCGGTTGAGCGCGGAATAGGCAATGTCCTCCGGAGACACGCCGATGGCTTTGGCAAAACGCTCCACCGCGTCATACTCTGCTGCTTCCAAATGGATTTTTATCGCTCTCATGGTCTTCCTTTGTTGAGCGGAGATTAGTACCCGGCTGGGGCGAAACCAAGCTCGGCGACGCACGACCCTGATTCATCGCGCGCGCTAATCCTTTCCACAAGGCCGACACGACTCAGAAAAACGTGTAGTACCTGCCGTCCGCCATTCGGCGAATCAGCAGCGCCAGCTCCGCCGCGTGATAATCGCCCCACATGCTCGCCTCCCCACACGGAACCTTGCGGCCGGGCGGAACATGATCCCATCCGTTCGGCCGATGGTAAACACTGTGCAGCAGCAGTCCCTGATGCTTTTTGTCGGTCGAGAGATACGGCTCGTCAAAAAGCGTATCCGCAATCGTCAGACCCGCCTGCCAGTACCGTTTGCCCGCCGCCTTTTCACCCTTTGCCTCCAGGTAAGTTCCGAGTCGGATCAGTCCTTGCGCCGTGATGGCCGCCGCGGAACTGTCCACCGGCTCATGGTCGTTGAAGGGATCGGCCTTCTTCTTTGTGTAATCGCCGAGCCGGTGCGAGTTCAACGCCATGCTGTCCCAATACGGCACGCCATCCCGCGCCGAGTAGCCGTCAATGTAGTAGTCGGCCGTCGCCCGCGCCGCTTCCAGAAAAAGATCGGTCACCGCCGCGCGTCCGCCCACCGGATCGAGGTCCGCACCCTTGACTGTATCCAGAAACTCGAGCTGCTCCGCATAACCGCAGATTATCCACGCGGCCCCGCGCGTCCACGTCGTGAAGGGAGAATAGCCCTGCTGTGAACTGGGGCAGCGAAACTGGCCGTCGTTGCGATTGAAGATGGACTCGTGGGCGACGCGGCCCCGCACATCGTAACTATCCCGCCCATGTCCGAAAAACACATTGAACCGGGCGGTGGTCGCCGCGTGTTGGATGGCGCGATGCAGCAGGTTGACCGGCTTGTCCCCCTCGGCCATGAGCACGTGGCCAAGCTGATGCGCGACGACCAGCGAACGGAGCGAGCGGATGGTGTCGGCGAAGAGCGACTGCGGGCCGTTGAAGGAATAGATGTACCCGGCCGGCACCACGCCCGTGCCCGCCGGCGCATCGGCGATCGGCAACCAGGGCTGCTGGCAGGCCGTGGTCACGTACCGTGCCGCTTGCACGGCGCCAGAGACCTTCAGCGCGATCTCGGTGTAGTCGAGTTCCTGCTGCTGGGGCGGAATCCTCCCTTCGAGCATCAGCCGCCGGAGATTCCCGTAGGTGGAAACATTGTTGAAGCCGTGATCGTGCACGCCGACGTGCGATACATGCGACGCCATGTACCGGAGGGTTTTCTCGCGCCCCAGCCTCAGCATTTCGCTATCGCCCGTCGCGTCGAAATGCAGGAACGCCATGCCGAACTGGAAACCCTGCGTCCACTCGGTCCAGCCCCGCGACGTGTAGCGGCCCTTGACCGTGAAGACCGGCGTCCCGCGCGCGGGATCCCACGCAGCGTCGAGCGCACGGATTTTTTGGCCGGCGAGGTCGAACACGCGGGCAGTCTTCTTTTGGAGCTTCTGAGGAGTGAGGGCGGCGTTGATCTTCATGGGCGGAAAAACGGATTAGGAGCAAGAGACCAAAGGACGTAAACGCGGAAGACCAGGAGACTGAAATACGACGAGCGAGCCCAAAAGGACAAAGAGACGCGCCCTTGCCTGGCTGCGGGTTTTGCCCCCGGCTCACGATTCCTGTTTACCGCCGCAGTCCTCACTCGCTCACTCCCTTCGTCCCTCCGCCATGCGCGCATTCGCCGAACAGCTCCTCCAGGCGTTCATTCCGTTGTTTGTCGC
The DNA here is from genome assembly GCA_038204695.1 of Opitutales bacterium. Taxonomy (GTDB): domain Bacteria; phylum Verrucomicrobiota; class Verrucomicrobiia; order Opitutales; family Opitutaceae; genus ER46. The sequence continues at coordinate 2,255 of JBBRCR010000006.1, forward strand.
GATCGATCCGATTGGGCTCGCGGCAATCTTCCTCGGCCTGGGCCAGGGGGTGGCGCGCAAGCAGCGTCAGATGATCGCACGACAGGCAACCGTCACGGGTGGAGCCGTCGCCCTCCTGTTTCTTTTTCTTGGGACGACCATCTTCAAGGCGCTCGGAATCACCCCGGGCGACTTCCAGATTGCCGGCGGGCTGATCCTGTTCCTGCTCGCCGCGCGCGACCTGACCCACTCGGCGGCCGCGCCGGCCAAGTTGCCGCACGATTTCGGCGTCGTGCCACTTGGCATGCCGCTGATTGCCGGGCCGGCGTTGATTGCAACGCTGCTGTTGCTGGCGCAGACGCTCGGCCTCCTCGTCGCCCTCACCGCGCTGGTGGCCAACCTCCTCGTGGTCGTGCTCGCGTTTGCGTACAGTGAAAAACTCGGCCACTGGATCGGGGCCACCGGCCTGCGGGCGATTTCGAAAATCATCTCGATGCTGCTCGCCGCGATCGCCGTGAACATGATCCGCCGCGGGTTGGATTTGCAGTAAGGCCGAAGCTGCGGGGTTCGAAGTAGCGCCGCGTCTCCGACCGGCGGCTGGCCGGAATCGAAACACCGGACTTCACTTCCCCCATAAAATCCGCCGGTCACGGACGCGGCGCTACTCGATCCGACGCATCGCCGTTTACCCGGCAAAAGTGGTCATCAGCCGGGCGTAGATTTTCGCGCTCGCGAGCAACTCCTTCACCTTGGCGCGTTCGTTCACGCCGTGATAATCCTCACCGCCCGGACCATACCCCAGCGTGGGAATTTTCAGGTGATGCGAGAAGAAGTGCATGTCGTTGAACCCCGTCGACACGTTGAACGTCGTCTTCTCGCCGCGCACCTGCGTCACGCACGCCGCCATGGCGGCGAAAAGCGGGTGAGTCGGCTCGGCGAAGCACGAGAAGTTTTCGGAAATCTTGCGAATCGTAATCCGGCATTCCGGGATCTGGCGGGCGGCCGCGAGCAGGAATGCGCGCAGCTCCCGCTCGGCTTGCGCGTGATTTTCAACCGCCAGCACGCGGCGATCGATCGTGAAGCTCGCGTGCGCGGGCACGGTGTTGATTTTCGCGCCTTCGCCGCAGTGAAACACACCGCCCAGATTCACCGTGGGCCGCATGATCTTGCCCTCGGGCGTTCGCCAGGTTCGCCGCGCAAGCTCGCGCTTGTGGCCGGAGAACGCGAGGATCAGCGCGGACATTTTTTCCAGCGCATTCACCCCGCGCTCGGGGAGCGATCCATGCGCGGCACGGCCATGCACGTCCACCTCCAGCCAGAGCGTGCCGTTATGTCCGCAACACACCGTGCTGCCTTCCCCGCCTTCCATGACGATGGCATAGTCGGGTGCGATGGGGGCGTTTTCCACCAGCCACCCGGCTCCGAGAATCGAGTCGGTCTCCTCGTCCGCGGTGAACGACACCTCGAGGTTGAACCGCGGGGTCGTCTTCGTCGCGCGCAGCGCGCGCAGCGCCATCAGGAGGCTGGCGATCGATCCTTTCATGTCCGCGGTGCCGCGACCATAAATCCAGCCCCGGGCGATCTGGCCGCTGAACGCACTGCCGTGCTTCCACTCGCCCGACACCGGCACGACGTCGTAGTGGGCGTTGAAGTGAAGCGTCTTTTTCGCGCCGGGTGACGCCAGCTTGGCGAGAACATTAAAACGTGGATACGCCCATTGCGGCTTCGGCAAGGTACGCTTCACCCATGCCGCCGGCACCGCGTACCGCCGCGTGCGCAGCCCAATGCCATCGAGCTCATCCGCCAGCCAGCGGGTGGTGGCATCATAGTTTTCGCCCGGTGGATTCACAGTGGAAACGCCAACGAGCTGCTGGAGCCGGCCCAACAGTTCCGCAGGATTCTGATCGATAAATTCAGTGGGTGTCACGGACCGTGAAGGTGCCCGGCCGGACGCCCAATGACACGGAAAATCGAGGAAGCTGGGCGGAGGGCGTTCGTCTCGCCGCCGCGATTCTTCCTCATTCCCACCGCGCCGCAACCGCCCATACAGAACTGGCGCCAGCCGCCCTTTCGCACGTCGGACGCCACTGCTGTCAATCCGTGCGCGCCTTTCGCCAATGAAGGCGAAGTCGGCCTGGACCCCATGAAGTAACCTCCCACCATGAAAAGCGCCGCATTGGTGCCGGAGGTGGAAACAGCCACCCGCCCGGTCGAATTGGGTCGGCAGGACGAGGCAGCGTTGCTCGAGACGCTCGAATCCCTCGTGCAACATCACGGCTACGTGCCCCGTGAATTCTCGGACGAGGTTTCCCGCCTGGTGGCGGTGAAGCTCGATCGACTGCACCGAATCCAGGCGAAACTGGATACGACCATTCGCCGCGACGTGCAGCAGCATGTCGCCCGCTGGCGGAACGAGGAGGGGAATCTGATCATGATTCTCCACGCGATCCAGAACCAGCACGGCTACGTGCCGCGGGAGGTCGCGATGGAGCTGTCCCGCGAACTCGGCGTGAAGCTCGCCCGCATTTACGAGGTCATCACCTTCTATCATTACTTCAAATTGCAGCCGCCGGGGCTGCATAACGTCACCGTCTGCAACGGCACCGCGTGCTACCTCAAGGGGTCGACCGATCTCCTGAATGAACTCCGCACTCAGCTCGGCGTGGCCGAAGGCCAGACGACGCCCGACCGACAGGTCCATCTGGATGTGGTCCGCTGCATTGGCTGCTGCGGGATGGCCCCCGCGATTGTGGTCGATGGGAAGACGTGCGGTCACGTGAAGCCGTCGGACATCGGCGGGCACCTCGCATCGCTCAAAACGAAGAAGGAGGCCGCCGCATGAGCGCGCTTACTCGTGAGAGGCTCGAAGAGCTTTCCCGGCAGCCTGTGGTCGATCCGCCCGAGTGGGTGCGCGTCCAGCTCGACACCGGGGGCATCGCCGCGGGCGCCGAGGCGTTTTACGATGCATTGCTCCGGCTGCGTGAGGAACGCGGCCTGGCCTTCAGCGTGCTGCGCGCTGGTTCGACTGGCTATTCATTCGCTGATCCCGTGGTTGAAGTGCAGGCGGCGGGGATGCCGAAGGCGCTTTATGGCAAGATGACGCCCGAGGTTGCGACGCGGCTGGTCGAGGAACACCTCGTCCGGCACCGGCTGCTCGACGACCATCTCCTCGCCACGCGGGATCGACAGCTAATCCTCGACGCTCCCGTCACGCAGGTTGTCGTTTTGGACACCACCGCGGACGCGGCCACGAAGACGGACTTTTTCCAGTTTTCATTCGAGGAAGAGCTGAAGCGCCACGGTTTGCACGAACGCGTGCAGGTGGTCCGCGCGCTCGACATGGGGATTTACGACGAAGGCGTCGTCGTGCAGCTGCTGCCCTCCGGAGTAACCTACGCGAACGTCCTGGTGACCGATGTGGTCCGGATCGTTGCCGAGTCGATTCAGGCGAATCGTGTGGTCGATGATCTGCGGTGGAAGATTGCGGACAAGCAGGTGCGCATCGTCTTGCGACACTGTGGCCAGGTGGATCCCGACAGCCTCGATGATTACCTGCGGCGGGCGGACGGTTACCAGGGCCTCCGTCGCGCGCTCGAGCTGACGCCCGAGCAGGTCATCGCGGAATTGAAAACCAGCGGGCTGCGCGGGCGCGGCGGCGCGGGATTTCCGACCTGGATGAAGTGGCAGCTGACGCGAGCCCAGCCGGCGACACAGCGTTACGTCATCTGCAATGGCGATGAGGGTGACCCCGGAGCGTTCATGGATCGCAGCGTGCTCGAGAGCGATCCCCACGCCGTACTCGAGGGCATGATGATCGCGGCCTACGCGATGGGTTCGTCGAAAGGCTATTTCTATATTCGCGCCGAATATCCGAAAGCCGTCGCCCGCATCGAGCGCGCCCTCGTGCAGGCGCGGGAGCAGGGCCTGCTGGGCGCACGCATCCTCGGCAGCGATTTTTCGTTCGAGGCGAAAATCCGCCTCGGGGCGGGCGCCTTCGTGTGCGGCGAAGAGACCGCGTTGATCGCCTCGATCGAAGGCCGGCGCGGCAGTCCAACGCCGCGGCCGCCCTACCCGTCCGTCCGCGGACTCTGGGGCATGCCGACGGCCATCAACAACGTGGAGACGCTCGCATGCGTCCCTGCGATCCTGCTGAAAGGCGGCGAATGGTTTGGCCGGTACGGGACCGGCACGTCGAAGGGCACGAAGGTCTTCGCCGTGACGGGCAAGGTCCGCAACGCCCAATTGGTCGAGGTGCCGATGGGCACGACACTCCGCGAGATCATCTATGATGTCTGCGGCGGAGTAGTCGAGGGCCGCGAACTCAAGGCGGTCCAGACCGGCGGCCCATCCGGCGGCATGATCCCGGTGCCTCATCTCGATACACCGGTGAGCTACGAGACGCTGCAGCAGCTGGGCTCAATCATGGGCTCGGGCGGCATGCTGGTGATGGACAAGACGGACTCGATGGTGGACGTGGCGAAATTCTACCTGAAGTTCTGCGTCGACGAATCCTGCGGCAAGTGTGCTCCGTGTCGGATTGGTGGATACCAGATGCTGCAAATCCTGGAACGGATCTCGCGCGGCCGCGGCACGGCAGCCGATGTGGCGCAGATCCGGCGCATCTGCCTCGCCATGCAACGCGGTTCGTTGTGTGGCCTTGGCCAGACGGCACCCAACCCGGTGCTTTCCACGTTGCGCTACTTCGGCGAGGAATATCAGGCGTTCATCGAGGGCGGGCCGAGTTATGCGCGGAAGATGGGTCGACCCGCGGCCGGACCCGCCGGCCGGCCGGCCGGCAGCACCGTGCCCCCGATTCCGTCGACCGCCGCCTCCGCGGCAGCCGGCACTCCCGTAATCAGTGGAGGACTTCCCTCATGATATCCGCGCGCATCAATCAAATCGAAGTGCAGGTGCCCGAGAACACGAGCATCCTGGACGCCGCGCGCCGCGTGCAGGTTAACATCCCCACGCTGTGCAAGCACAAGGATCTGCTGCCGACTGCCTCCTGCGGGTTGTGCGTGGTGCGAAACAAGGGCAGCGCCCGGCTGATCCGCGCCTGCTGCACGCCGCTCGAAAACGGGATGGAGATCACGACGCATGATCGCGAAATCGTCGAAGTGCGGCGGTCGACGCTCGAGCTCATCCTGTCGAACCATCCGCAGGCCTGCCTCACGTGCGGTCGCAACGGCGAATGCGAACTCCAGGCCCGCGCCGCTGACTTCAACATCCCGATCGAGTCAATCAAGCGCTACGTGAAGGAGGTGCCGGCGGATCGCTCCACGGGTTCGATCATTCTCGAATTCCAAAAGTGCATCAAATGCGGGCGCTGCATCCAGGTTTGCCAGGAAGTGCAGAATGTCTGGGCGCTTTCATTCCTGGACCGCGGCATCAATACACGCATGGCGCCGCCCGGCGACATCACGCTGGCGGAATCGCCGTGCGTTAAGTGCGGCCAATGCTCCGCGCACTGCCCGACCGGCGCGATTGTCGAGAACGACGAAACGCCGCTCGTGTGGGAGGCGCTGCACGATCCCAACAAAATTTGCGTCGTCCAAATCGCTCCGTCCGTGCGCGTCACCGTCGGCGAGGCGTTTGGGCTGCCGCCTGGCGCGAATCTCACGAAGAAACTCTACGCGGCACTGCGGCGACTCGGCTTCAAGGCGGTGTTCGACACCAACTTCTCGGCCGATCTCACGATCGTGGAGGAGGCCAGCGAATTCATCCAGCGCTTCGTCCACCGGCGCGGCACGCTGCCGCTCATCACCTCGTGTTGTCCCTCGTGGACCGACTTCATGGAGAAGCGTCACTACGACTTCATCGACAACTTCTCCACGGCCAAATCGCCGCAGCAGATGCTCGGCGTGCTGGCGAAGACATACTACGCGCAGAAACAGGGGATCGACCCGGCAAAGATGTTCGTCGTCTCCATCATGCCGTGCACGGCAAAGAAATACGAGTTGTCGCGCACCGAGGAGATGTATGCTTCCGGGTTCAAGGACGTCGATGTCGCGCTCACCACGCGTGAGCTCGCCCGGATGCTGAAGCAGTCCGGCATCGATTTCCTGAACCTCGCGGATGGGCAGGCCGACCCCGTGCTCGGCGATTACTCCGGCGCCGGCACGATCTTCGGCGTCACCGGTGGCGTGATGGAAGCGGCGCTGCGCACCGCGTACTTTTATGCGACCGGCGAAAAGCTGCCGAAGATCGAGCTCGATGCGGTGCGCGGCCTGCAAGGCGTCAAGGAGGGCACCGTCATGATCAACGGCACACCCGTCCGGGTGGCCGTGGCGCACGGGCTGGCGAACGTCGAACAGGTGCTCGAACGCGTGCGCGCGGCCCGCAAAGCCGGCCAGGAACCTCCCTACCACTTCATCGAGGTGATGGCGTGCCCGGGGGGGTGCATTGGCGGCGGCGGTCAGCCGTACGGCGTCGACAACGAGCGCCGCAAGCTCCGCATCGCGGGATTGTATCAGGATGACCGTGACGCCACGATCCGGTATTCACACGAGAACCCCGAGGTGCTTCGCGTCTACCGCGAGTTCCTGGGCGAACCGCTGAGCGGGCGGGCGCACGAATTGCTGCACACCCAGTATACCGCGCGACCGCTCTACAAACGCTGACGCCCATGAGGGGCCACCTCCTCTCCGCCCTGCTGCTGCTCGGAGCCGCTGACGGAGCGGAGGGGGATACCCCGCAGCTGCTGCCGCCGTGGGTCGTCACGGAGACGCGGATACAGCCGGATGCCGGTGACGTGCGGGCCAGTGCGCTCGTCGCACCGGAGGCGTGGGAGGGACGCGCCATTGTCACGCTGGCCGATGCCTTCCGCGAGATTCCAGGCGCCATCATGCAGGAGAGCTTCGGCGGATTCGAGCCCCCCCGGCTGTCGATTCGCGGCTCCGGCGTGCAAAGCGCGCCCACCAGCCGCGGACTCGCCCTGCGACTGGACGACCTGCCGCTCGGCCTGGCGGACGGCTCTTTCAACAGCGCACTCGTTGACCCGCTGCTCGCCACCCGGGTGGAGGTGCAGCGCGGTCTCGACGGCTGGCGAACCGCGCCCCACACGATGGGCGGGGCGCTGGAGCTGCGCGGCGATCGGCCGGAAATTCGACGGGAGGCACTGCAAATCGAAGCGGGCTCCTTCGGCGCATTTCGCGCGCGCGCCGTGCAGGCGCGTCGCAACGGCGCCACGGCGGGCCGCGCGGCGCTTTCGTTCGCCCGCCAGGATGGATTTCGTTCGCACAGTGAACAGGAGCGTACGGCGGCGCTGGCCTCCTTCGGCCGGCACCTGGCGGAACCCACCTCGGTACGGATGGGCGTCTATCATGCCCGGGCGCGCTATGCCGTGCCGGGCCCGCTGACGCTCGCCGCGGCCCGGAGCCAGCCCCGCCTCGTCTCGACCGATGTGGAGCGAGACCAACCGCGTCGCGTATCCACGCTCTCACGACTCGGCCTGTCGCTCGACCATGCCACCGAGACGCGCGAATTCGATCTCGGCCTCAGCATTGCGCGGACGGCCGACGAATTCATGCAACTCCGGTCCAACGGGGCGAGCCGTTCGCGCAGCGATGACGCCAGCCTGCACGGGGCCTTTGCCCAGCGCTTCACCGTGGCCGGTATTTGGCAGCAGCTTCGGCTGACGGCGAACGCCACCCGTGGCTGGCGCGAACTCCAGCGGTTCCGCAACGAGGCCGGCGTCATTGGCGCCGCGTTCGGAAGCGATGGCCTTTATCCGACGACTGCCACGTTGCAGTTCGAGGACGCCATCGCGATCACGCCGCGGGTGGTGGCGACATTCGGAGTCGCCCAGGTGGCTGCGCGTCGTCATGTCGTCGATCGCATGCCCGGTGGGACCGGAACGCGGATTTCCTCGCGCCACACGCTGCCGCAGCTTTCCGCCCAATGGCATGTTTCTCCCGAGGCCGCCCTGTTTGTCGCCGTCACCCGATCAGCTGAACCACCCACCTTCGACGACTTGGTCAGTGTGGCCGGAGCTTATCCGATGCTCCAACGCCACACGCAGCGACTCGTGGCGCAGGACGCGACGACGTGGGAGATCGGCGCACGCGGTCGGGTGGCGTCGCTGGCCTGGGATGTCGGCGTATACCAGGCCGGGTGGCGGAACGAGATCCTCCGTCTTGCGGACGCACGTGGGGCGGCCCGCGGCTCGGTCAATGGCACGCCGACCACGCACCGGGGACTTGAAACGGCGGCGCGCTGGACGCTCGTGGAGGGCAGTTCCCGGGTGTGGCTCCGGGTGGCGGCAGCCTGGAACGACATTCGATTCAATTCGGATCCGGTGTACGGCCGCGGCCGGCTCGCGGGTTTGCCGCCGCACTTGGGGAATGCCGACGTGCAGTTCGAATCGCGACGCGGCCTCTTTGGCGCGATCGGCGCCGACTGGACGTTCGGTGACACCCGGGTGGACCACGCTGGCCGGTTGAGTTATCCGGGAAGAACACTCGTGCATGGGCGGTTCGGCTGGCGCCCGGCGCCGGAGTGGACCTGCTTCATCGACGTGCGCAACATTTTCGATCGTACAAGCATTGCCAGTACGGCGGGCGTGCTTGACGTGGCCCGGAATCCCCCGGCAACCGCAATTTTTCTGCCCGCGGCGGGCCGGAATTTTTCAATCGGCCTGGAGTGGAAGCAATGAGCCAGGTCAACGCGCATGCCTGCGGGATGCGCCCCGTGGCACCCAGCCGTGCGCGTGAGCCGAGGTGGGCCAAGCGCGGGCTCACCGAGATCCCGACATGAGTGGAGCGCTCCTCACACTTTTGTTCTTCGCAATCACGCCGGTGTTCGCCACGCGCGCCGCCCAGTTGCTCGGCAGTCTGCGCGCCAATTTCTGGCGGCTGCTGGTCGCGTTGTTGGTGCTTGGGTTATGGGCACACGTGGTCGGACGCGGCTTCCGCGGATCCGCGCTGCCGTGGTTCGTGCTCGGAGGTATCGTGGGTTTTGGCGTCGGCGGAATCGGCATGTTCAAATCACTGCCGCTCATCGGGTCGACTCTGTCCACGCTCGTGGTGCAATGCCTGTCCGCGATCACCGCAGCCGCGGTCGAATGGATTTGGCTCGGCACCGCGCTGACGGGCGTACAACTCGCCTGCGCGGCGTTGACCCTCGCAGGTGTGACGCTGGGGCTGGCGCCGCAAAGCCTGGCGCGACCGGATTCGTCGGCATGGCGCTCGGGGCTGGCGTGGGCCGTTCTTGCCGCGTTGGGCCAGGGTGTCGGGGCGGTGATCAGCCGAAAGGCGTTCTTCGTCGTGGCCCGCGCCGGCGAGTCGATGGATCCCGGCACCGCGGCGTATCAACGTGTGCTCGGAGGAATTCTCGTGGCCGCGCTCGTGCTGGTGTTTACCCGGACGCACAACAGCCGTCCGTCGCGACCGGTGACTCACGCGCTTCCGTGGGTGATCAGCAATGCGGCGACGGGGCCAATCCTCGGCGTAACCTGCTACCAGTGGGCGCTGCGCAGCACCCCCGCGGGCATCGTGCAACCCATGGTAGCCGCGGCCCCGCTGCTCACCATTCCGTTTGCAGCGTGGCTCGAAGGCACGCGACCGCGAGCAACGTACTACCTCGGTGCGCTACTGGCCGTCGCTGGCGTGAGCGGCCTGATGGTGTGGCGCTGAGGCGCGTATCACTGCAGATCAAACCGTGGCGGCGAGCGCCCGTTTTGCTTGTGCATTTTTTGTCCACGGGCATGGACAATTCGTGCGCAGCAATGGGCCTTTACCGAATATTTATCGCGCCCACGATCACGACACGTTCGCGATGAAACCCGGTTCTTCACCTCGCGGTTCAGGAAAAGCGGCCGACCTCGCCGCCCCCGTGTCGCGCCGCGATTTCCTTCGCGGACTCGGCACCACCGCCATCTCCACCGCCGCGCTGGGCGCCGAAGGCGTCGCGGCTGAACTTCGCACGGCGAACCGGGAAGCCCCCCAGGGGCCCGGCGGCGCCACCGTCACGTTGTCGATCAACGGCGAGAAGCGCAGCCTGGTGATCGAGCCGCGCGTCACCCTGCTCGAGGCGCTTCGTATCCATGCTGGCCTTACAGGACCCAAGGAGGTCTGCGAGCGCGCGACGTGTGGCGCCTGCACCGTGCTGCTGGATGGCGTGCCCGTGTATGCCTGTATGATTCTGGCGATCGAGGCGCAGGGCCGGGAGATCACCACGGTCGAGGGAATTTCGAAAGCCGGGCTGACTCCGCTGCAGCAGGCGATCGTGGAGCACGATGGACTCCAGTGTGGATACTGCACGCCCGGGTTCGTCATGAGCCTCACCGCGTTGCTCAAGCGCCATCCGCATCCCACCGAAGCCGAGGTGCGCAAGGCATGCTCGGGCCACCTGTGCCGGTGTGGATCGTACCCGCGCATCTTCTCGGCTGCGCTCGCCGCCGGGCGGGCCGCCGTGGCCGCTCAACCCTAACCTTCAATTTCTCCCGCCATGCCGTGGCCGAAAGAAACCCGTTTTATAGGCAAACCGGCACCGCGCATGGAAGGACCTGAAAAGGTCACCGGCCGCGCCAAATTCTCGAGTGACGTGGCGCCACCGGGCATGCTCTACGGCGCCATTCTGCGCTCGAAATGGCCGGCCGCGCGCATTCAGTCGATCGACCTTTCGAAAGCGAAGGCCGCCCCCGGCATCCGGGCGGCGATCCCCGCGAAGGACGGCGAATTCGACGTCAACTACTACGGTCAGGAACTGGCGGCGCTCGCCGGCACCAGCAAGCAGGCGGTGCTCGACGCTTTGGCGCTCGTCACGGTCAAAGCCACACCGCGGCCGTTTGTCGTCAACGAACTCGACGCGATCAAGCCAGACGCGCCGCGCGTAAATGCCGACAAGCCGAACCTCGGGTTCGGTCAGGCCAAGGACACCGGTGATGTCGAGGCGGCGTTTGCGGCGGCCGCGGCAGTCGTTGAAACAACCTGCAACACCCCAATCGAGATCCATCATCCGATGGAATCGCACGGCCACACGGTCATGTGGAATGGCGACGAAATGTTGGCGTGGTCCTCGACGCAGGCGGTTTTCGGATGCCGGACGGCGTTCGCAACGGCATTGGGCGTTCCGCAAAACAAGGTCCGGGTGGTTTGCGAGCACATGGGCGGCGGCTTCGGGGCGAAATTCAATCCGGGCGCCGAAGGCATCCTCTGTGCGCGACTGGCGCTGGCCGCCGGGGCGCCGGTCAAGCTGATGCTGAACCGGTTCGAACAGGCGCTCGCGGTGGGCAACCGGCCCTCTTCGTATCAGAAAATCAAGCTCGCAGCCGACGCGGAGGGAAAACTCACCGGGTTCCAACTGGAGTCGTTTGGCACACCCGGATTCAGCTCGGGAGTTTCGAACGCCGGCGGCAGCGGCGGCGCGAGTTTTCCGGCCCCCTACATTTACAAACCGGCGGCGACACGCGTGAAACAAGGGAGCGTGGCGGTCAACGCCGGCCAGTCCTGCGCGATGCGGGCTCCCGGCCATCCGGTCGCCTCTGCGGGCATCGAAGCCGCCCTCGACGATTTGGCGGTGAAACTGGGGATCGACCCGGTGGAAATGCGGTTGAAGAACGACCCGTCCGAACTTCGACGGCACGAATACGAACTCGGCCGGGAGAAGTTCGGCTGGAAACAAAAATACCACAAACCGGGGAGCACGCCTGGACCAATCAAAGTCGGCGTCGGCTGCGCCGGAGCAGCGTGGATGAACGGCAACCGGCCCAGCCAGGTCGCGTTGCAGGCCAACCCCGATGGCACGGTCGAAGTTCGGATAGGTACCCAGGATTTGGGTACGGGGTCGCGCACCGTCGTGCAGGTCATCGCCGCCGAAATGCTCGGGCTCGAGCTTGGGGCGATCGACGTGCAGGTCGGCGACACGTCTTTTCCATTCTCCGGCCCAAGCGGTGGCAGCACAACCACCGTGTCGATTACTCCCGCCGTCTTCGACGCGTGCGAGAACGTGCTCGCAGAATTGAAGAAGGCCAGCGGCATCGACGATCCCCGGGGCGCAAAATTCAAGGAAGCGTGCGGCAAGCTGCGTAACATGCCGCTCCAGGTGATTGGCCGCTGGCGCGAGGGACTTTCCACCGGTGGCGCGGGCGGCGTGCAGTTCGCCGAGGTCGAGGTCGACACCGAGACCGGGTTCGTGAAGCTGCGCAAGATCCTCGCCGTGCAGGACTGCGGCCTGGTGGTCAACAAGCTCACCTGCGAAAGCCAGATCAACGGCGGCGTCATCATGGGAATCGGTTACGCGCTGTATGAACAACGCGTGATGGACAGCGCGACCGGTGTGGTGCTGAACCCGAACTTCGAAACGTACAAGCTGCCGGGCGCCGCTGATATTCCCCCGATCGACATCATGCTGCTTGATATGCCGGAACGCGGCGTCATCGGCGTCGGCGAGCCATGCACGATTCCGACCGCATCGGCGATCGCCAACGCCGTGGCCAATGCGATTGGCGTGCGCGTGAGCAGCCTGCCCATCACGCCGGACAAAGTGCTGGCCGCACTGGGCAAAGTCCCGCCCAGTGTACGCGACAACCAGGCCGCCGCCGAACTCTCCCGCGCGTTCTCGGCTGTCGCCGCCCTCGCCGCTCCCGCCGGTGACGAAAGGCTCTCATGAATTCCTTCGCCTACGTCACCGCGCAATCCCCCGAGTCGGCCGTTGAACTCGTGCGTCAGGACGGTCGTTTTCTTGCCGGCGGGATGGATCTGCTCGGCGAACTCAAAGAGTCGCTCGCGACACCAAAGACGCTGGTCAACGTCAAGGCGCTTCCCGGCACCCGCGAACTGCGCACCACCGGCGGCACGTGGTCAATCGGCGCGAACGTGACCCTGGCAACACTCGCGGCGAATGCGGACGTCGAGCGCGCGCTGCCTGGACTCGCCATGGCCGCACGTGAGGTGGGCTCGCCGCAGATTCGCAACGTGGGCACCGTGGCCGGAAACCTCGCGCAGCATTCGCGCTGCTGGTATTACCGGCACCGCGACGTGAACTGTCGCAAGAAGGGTGGACCCACCTGTTTCGCCCGCCAGGGTGAAAGCAAGTACCATTCCCTCTTCACCGGCTGCATGTGCATCAGCCCCTTGATGTCGAATCTCGCGATTGCGCTCGCCGCATTGGATGCGCGTGTGGTGGTGCAACGCGGCCGCAAGACCGAATCGCTCACGCTGGCCGATTTGTATTCGAACGCGTGGAAGACGCCGTCCGCGCACAATTCGCTGCGGGCCGACGATCTGATCCTCCGGGTCGAGGTACCCGTGGCGGCGGATCGGCGCAGCGCGTACATGCAGGTCGCGGAGAAGAGCGATTTCGACTGGGCCATCGTGAGCTGTGCCGCGGCGGCCAAGGTCAGCGGCGCGACCGTGCGCGGCGTGCGCATTGTTCTTGGTGCGATTGCACCGACGCCCTGGCAGGCGGACGCCGCGAATGCGTTCCTCGAGGGCAAGAACGTCACGACGGAAACCGCCGAGGGTGCGGCCGACCTGCTGCTGCGCGACGCGCGCCCCTTCGGCGACAATGCGTACAAACTTCCAATTGCGCGTGCCCTGGTCCGCCGAACGCTGACGCAGCTGGTCGGTTGATTGCTGTAGCGATGGGTCCGCAGCTGCAATGGCGGCGCGCGCCTGCGAGTGGATTGATTCGACCCATCTCCACCCGCCCGTTCGACGAGCTCAGCGCCCCGGGGACGGCGGGCGCTCGCAGCCCCGTTCAGCCCAGCGGCGCCGCGTGATAGGCCGGCGTCGTCACTCGTGACGCGCCGGCGCTTCGATTGTATCAGCCGCCAGGTTACACGTACTCGCGATACACCGGATCAAACATGCACCCCCGGATGTCCTCGACGATGTCGGCCGGCTGCGGCCGACGGGCGAGGCCCTTGTCATAGGCGACGCGGGCCACTGCCGTGGCAATGTTGAGCGAGACATCCCGAATCCGGGTGAGTGCCGGGTAGATCCGGCCCACGGCAAGATCGGACGGCTCCACCATCGAGGCGAGCGTCTGGGCGGCTGCGAGGAACATCGCATCGGTGACTTCGCGCGACGAACTGGACAGAGCGCCCAGCCCGACCCCGGGAAAGATGTAAATGTTGTTGCCCTGGCCGGGGACGCGTTGCTGACCGTTGATCTGCACCGCCGGAAAAGGGCTGCCACTTGCAAAAATGGCGCGCCCTTGCGACCAGCCGTACGCCTGTTCGGCGGTGCATTCCGCCTTGGAGGTCGGGTTCGACAACGCGAAAATGATCGGCTGCCGGTTGAATGCGGCCATCTGCTCGACAATCTCGCGGGTGAACGTGGCCGGTGTGCCGGACACGCCGATGAGAGCGGTCGGCCGCAGTTGTTCAACCGCTTCGCGCAGTGTTGGGATGAACGCGTGGTCGTGAGCGTAGTGCAGCTTGTGTTCGGCGAGTTGCGCCGCGCGGCTTTTTACGACCAGCCCCTTCGAATCGACGAACCAGCACTGCCGGCGTGCCTCCGCTTCCGACATGCCCTCCGCGCAGGCCGCGGCGACAAACAGATCGGCTATACCAGTGCCCGCTTCGCCGGCTCCAAGGAAGAGCAACCGCTGATCCCGCATTGCTCCGCCGGTCAGCCGCAGCGCCGCGATAACCCCCGCGAGCGCCACGGCCGCGGTCCCCTGGATGTCGTCGTTGAAGCTCGGCAAACGGGAGCGATAGCGGTTCAGAAACCGGAATGCGTTCGTATTGCCAAAATCTTCCCACTGCACCATCGCCTGCGGAAACACCGTCTCAACCGCCGTCACAAACTCCTCGATAAACTCATCGAGAACGGCGCCGCGTGCGCGCTTCTGGCGAATTCCGATGTACATGGGTCCTTCCAGCAGGGCCGCATTGTCGGTGCCGACGTCCAGAGTGATCGGAAGCGTGTAGTAGGGATGCACACCCGCGCACGCGGTATAGAGCGAGAGCTTGCCCACGGGGATGCCCATCCCGAGCGCGCCGAGATCGCCCAGCCCGAGAATCCGCTCGCCATCGGTCACGACGATCAACCGGGCGCCTTCATGCGGCCACTGGCGCAGGATCTCCGCGATGCGGCCGCGCTCCTTCAAAGTAATGAACATCCCGCGGGAGCGCCGGTAAATGGAGCCATATTCAAGGCACGCCTGGCCGACGGTCGGCGTATAAATCAGCGGGACCATCTCTTCCACATGGTCCACCACCAGCCGGTAGAACAGCACCTCGTTGCGATTCTGGAGATTCGTGAGGTAAATGTATTTCTCCAGGTCGTCCGGCTTCCGTTGGATCGCGACGAGACTGCGCTGGACCTGTTCTTCCAAAGTGAATACACGCGGCGGCAGCAAACCCCGCAGCCCGAGGGCATCGCGCTCCCGCTCGGTAAACGCCGTCCCCTTGTTCAGCAGCGGATCGGTGAGCAGCGATGCGCCGCGGTGCTGGAGGGGCGCTCCCCAAGGTGACAGGGCCGGCGCCGTACGAGGATACGTCATGGTTCTACAATGGTTAGACTAAACCCAAACACTCGTCGCGAGGCGGCCCGCCACGGGCGGGTGCGAGAAGCGTTCCGCTGGCTGATGAAGTCCGACGCCAGCTGAGGCTTCGCCATCCCGTACCACGGAACGGCTCGCGATGAGAAATCTGAAGACACTCCCCAGTTTATCGCAGCGCGGCACGCGCGCCTTCGCACATCTTGGCTATTGCTACGCCAGATTTGGCGCTTGGCGATTCATCGGCCCGTCAGCGGACTCGCTTAATTTATCGCACGAAAAAAACAAGAAATGCGCTGAAAATGGGGCGGACATCGCAGACACGGCTCATCACTTTGCGGGTTGTCTGATTTTGCTGCGCGCCACTCGCCGTGCGGCTCTCAACGCCGTGCAACCCCGCCGAAATTCGAATCCCCGCTCCACTTTGTTTCGCGTCACGCTTGCCGCCGCGCTCACCGTCCTGAACGCATTTCCGGCCCGCGCCGCCGTCCCGGTCGAACCCGCGTCGCCGAGCAGCATCGTGGCGACGCGAGACGGAGCACGCTTTTTTGTCGCCTGCGCGACCGCCGGCGAGGTCCGTGTGCTCGATGCTCGCGGTACCGTTCTTCAAAGCATGAAAATGCCGGGGGCGCCGTCCGGGCTCGCCCTGTCGCCCGACGGCTCGCGACTGGCCGTGACGTGCGCTGCGCCGCAGAGCACCGTGTGCATCGTGGACGTCAGCCGGTCCGAGATCGTTGCACGATTGCCGGCCGGTCACACGACCGTCGCTCCCGTCTTCAGTGGCGACGGCCGTACGCTTTACGCCTGCAATCGTTTCAATCACGAAGTGGCCGTGTTCGACCTGGCGGCGCGGAAGCAGGTGGCACGCATCGCCGTTGACCGCGAACCGATCGCGGCTGCCCTCACTCCCGATGGCCGGCTGCTGTTCGTGGCGAACCATCTGCATCATGCGGCGGCCGACGCCGATCTGGTGACCGCCGTCGTCAGCGTGATCGATTCGCGCACCCGCCGTGTGGTGAAGAGCCTCAACCTCCCGAATGGAAGTGGCCTGCTGCTCGGCGTCGCCGTTTCGCCCGACGGACGCCATGCCGCGGTCACCCACAACCTGTCGCGCTTCAACCTGCCGACCACGCAACTGGAGCGCGGCTGGATGAATACCGCGGCCCTGACGCTAATCGACGTGAGCACCATCGAGGTCATCAACACCGTGCTGCTCGACAACGTCGAATCCGGTGCGGCGAATCCCTGGGCGGTCGCGTGGACAGCCGATGGCAAACGGCTCGTGGTCACGCATGCGGGGACGCATGAGGTCAGCCTGATCGATTTTCCCGGCGTGCTGGCAAAGCTGCAGCAACTGCCCATCGCCCTCGCCGCGGGCCAGACTCCGGACTTCACCAAGGTCTCGAACGTGCGCACCGACGTGCCCAACGATCTCGCGTTTCTGGTGGGACTCCGGGAGAGGGTGAAGTTGAACGGCAACGGGCCGCGCTCCCTCGCGCTCGTCGGTGAAACCGCCTGGGTACCCGGATATTTTTCCGACACAGTCGATATCGTCCCCCTGACGGCGCCCGCCTCGCGGCCCACGTCGGTTCCGCTCGGCCCCATCGTGGCGATGTCAACCGTGCGGCGCGGTGAAATGCTCTTCAATGATGCCACCCTCTGCTTCCAGACGTGGCAGAGTTGTGCCACCTGCCACTCGTATGATGGACGGGTGGATGGACTCAACTGGGACCTGCTCAACGACGGCATCGGCAATCCGAAAAACGCCAAGAGCCTCCTCTGGTCGCACCGGACGCCGCCCGCCATGAGCACCGGTATTCGCGACACGGCGGAAATCGCCGTGCGCTCGGGGCTGCGCTACATCCTGTTCGTCACGGTGCCTGACGACGTGCCAGCCGCGCTTGATGACTATCTGCAATCGCTCACGCCCGCGCCCAGTCCGCTCTTGGAGAACGGGCGTCTGTCAAAGTCAGCGCAGCGGGGAAAAGAGACCTTCGAGGATCCGAAGGTCGGCTGCGCCAAGTGTCACCCGCCGGGCGTTTTCAGCGACCTGCAGCCTTACGACGTCGGCACGCGCCGGCGGCTGGATGGCGCCGGCACGAATTTCGACACGCCCACGCTGGTTGAACTCTGGCGTACGGCACCGTATCTGCACGACGGCTCCGCCCCGTCCATTCGCGACGTGTTCATCCAGCACAACCACCAGGACAAACACGGCGTCACTTCGCATCTGAGCAAACCAGAAATCGACGATCTCGCCACCTACGTGCTGTCGTTGTGAGCGGGCGGAGGAGGAAACGACCATGAAGTCACGATTCCGGAATGGGGCCGCCGCCCCGGGGCTCGCGGGGATAGTTCAATTTCTGCTCGCCAGCGCGGCGTCGCTTCTCGCGCTGCCGCCGGCCACCGCGGCGGGCGCGGCCGCCGCGTCCCACCCACCGCTGCTCGCGCAATTTCGGGCCGGGCCGATGGCGGGCGTCAACGAGTTCGTGTTCGCCGCGCGCAAGCTCAACGACGCCGACGGGCACTGGTACGCAAATATTGGATACTACGCCCACGATCCCGACCGCAAGGCGTGGCGCGAGGGGGGCAAACTGTACCGGTGGAACATCACCACCCGTGAGCTCACCACCCTGCTCGACGATCCTCGCGGCGGGGTGCGCGACCCCCAGGTCCACTATGACGGCACGCGCATCCTCTTCAGCTACCGGCGGGGCGGCACCGAGCAGTATCACCTGTACGAAATCAACACCGACGGCACCGGGCTGCGTCAGCTGACCGACGGCATTTACGACGACTTCGAGCCGACGTATCTGCCGGATGGCGACATCGTGTTTGTGTCCACCCGCTGCAAACGCTGGGTGAACTGCTGGCTGACGCAGGTGGCGGTGATGTATCGTTGTGCTGGAGACGGCAGCAACGTCCGGCCGCTCTCGAGCAATCTCGAGCAGGACAACACCCCCTGGCCGATGCCCGACGGCCGGCTGCTCTACACCCGGTGGGAGTATGTCGATCGCAGCCAGGTGGATTACCATCACCTGTGGGCCTCGAACCCGGACGGCACGGCGCAGATCAACTGGTACGGGAACCTGCATCCAAAAATCGTGATGATTGATGCGAAGCCGATTCCCGGCACGGACAAGATCATCGCAAGCTTCTCGCCCGGACACGGCCAACGGGAGCATGCGGGACAGCTCACGATCGTGGATCCGAACGCCGGGCCGGATGAAAAGGCGTTTGCCCGGCCGATCAGTCGCGGAAACAAATTCCGCGATCCCTGGGCGTTTTCGGATAACTGCTTCATGGCCGCGGTCGATGCGACAATCGTGGTGCTGGATGCCAGCGGAGCGCAGCAGGAAATCTTCAAGCTGCCCCCGGAGGACGTGAAGGCCGGCCTGCATCTGCACGAACCGCGACCGCTCCTCGCGCGGGCGCGCGAGCGCGTCATCCCTACTCGCATCAAGCCCGAACAGCCGACGGGCCGGCTGGTCCTCGCCGACGTGTATGAAGGGCGAAACATGGTCGGGGTGAAACGCGGTGAAATCAAAAAGCTGCTCGTGATCGAATCGCTGCCGATGCCGATTCATTACACCGGCGGCATGGATCCGATCAGCTACGGCGGCACCTTCACCCTCGAGCGAATCGTCGGCACCGTGCCCGTGGAGCCCGATGGCTCAGCGCATCTCGAGTTGCCGGCGCTCCGCAGTTTTTTCCTCGTGGCGCTGGATGAAAACGACCTTTCGGTTAAACGGATGCAGAGCTTTCTCACCGTCCAGCCGGGCGAGACGACGAGTTGTCTCGGGTGTCACGAGCAACGCACCAAGAGCCCGCCGACGACGACGTCGCGGCTGCTCGCGACGCGCCGCGCCCCCAGCCCGGTCGAACCGATCGAGGGCGTGCCCGACATCATGGATTACCCGCGCGACATCCAGCCGATTCTCGACGCGCTGTGCGTGAGCTGCCACGGCGTGGAGAAAACACCGGCCGGGGGTCCGCGGGCCGGGCGGCTGCTGCTGACCGCCGATCGCGGCCCGATGTTCAGCCACAGTTACTACATGATGACGATTGCCCGGCTGTTCTCCGACGGCCGCAATCAGGCGAAAAGCAATTATGCGCCTCGCACGCTCGGCTCGTCGGCGAGCCGGATCCTGAAGCTGGTTGATGGCTCCCATTATGGCGTCAAAGCCACCCCGGCCCAGCAGCGCATCCTGCGGCTGTGGATCGAATCCGGCGCCGCGTATCCAGGAACTTATGCCGCCCTCGGCACGGGTATGATTGGCGGGTATGCGGAGAACAAGCAGGTGGGAACAGACGTCGAATGGCCGACCACGAAAGTGGCCGGCGAAGTGATGACCCGGCGTTGCAACAGTTGCCACGGGCAGGCGCCACGCCTGCTGCCGCGGTCGCTTTCGGATGAACGCGGTCTGTCGTTCTGGCGTCCGGATCCCGATGACCCGCGGCTGAACACCAGCCGGCACATCGTGTTCAACCTGTCGCGCCCGGAACGGTCGCTCTTCCTGCTCGCGCCACTGGCGGAGTCCGCCGGCGGCTGGGCGCTCTGCCGTGATGCGGGCAGTGGCGGGGCCGCCCGGATTTTTGAAACGGTCGCCGATCCCGACTACCAGGCATTGCTCGCGTTTGTCGCCGCCGGGAAGCGCCGGCTGGATGAGATCAAGCGTTTCGACATGCCCGGATTTAGACCGCGGCCCGACTGGGTGCGGGAGATGAAACGCTATGGTGTGCTGGCGGCCGATGTGGATGCGAACGCGCCGCTCGATTATTACGCGGTGGAGCGCCGGTACTGGGAATCGCTGTGGTATCAGCCAACGCCGCAGGTGATGGCCAAGGGTGGCGCGGATTGAGCGCTCTGAGCGCGGGCCGCCGGCGCATCTCCCGGGTGGGCGAACCATCCACCGGCAGACTTGCGCCCGGCCGATGGCGGCCTCCAGCTTTCGCGTGGTTGTGCGCCGCCCATCCGCTTTTCTCCTGCCCGTAATTTATCTCGGGTTCATCAGCCTTGGATTACCGGACGGAACGCTCGGAGTGGCGTGGCCGGCAATCTATCCAGAATTGCTCCTGCCGATCGGGCTCGCCGGCACAATCACGATCATCATCACGCTGCTGTCCGGATTTTCCGGATTCACGAGTGGCACGGTGATCGCCCGCTTTCACACGGGTCCGGTCGTGCTGGCGAGTTGCGCGCTGACGGGGTCAGCACTGCTGGCCATCGCCCACGCTCCCGGGCTGACGTGGTTGCTGGTGGCCGCAGTGCCGCTGGGACTCGGCGCCGGCGCGGTCGATGCCGGACTAAATGGCTTCGTGGCCCGGCACTATAGCGGCCGTCACATGAACTGGCTGCACGCGTGCTGGGGCGTCGGCGCGACCGGTGGTCCGCTCGTCATGGGCCAGGCGTTGAGCACCGGATTCGGTTGGCGCGGCGGTTATTTCTTGATTGGCACAGTCCAGCTCGCGCTCGCTGCCCTGTTTGCTTTCACGCTGCGCCTCTGGGAGGGCGTGCCGGAACGCACGGCCTTTTCCACCCCGCCCACTTCATCCGGGCGACAACCCTCCCTGTCCGCCAACTCGTTCGCCGGATGGTTGTCACCTGCCATTTTCGCGCTCTATGCAGGCCTCGAGGCGACGACGGGATTGTGGGCGGCGTCGATTCTCATCGTCGGTCGTGGGTTTTCGACGGCCACAGCGGCGCTTTGTACGGCGGGGTTTTATGGTGCGATCACCGGCGGCCGAATTCTGGTGGGTTTTCTAATTGAACGCACGGGCAACCGACGAATGATCAGCGCCGGCGCCCTGCTCGCGTTGCTCGCCGGGATCGGTTTTGCCTATGCGACTTCAGTGCCGCTCGCGGCCACTGCGCTTGTACTCCTCGGATTCGGGCTCGCGCCAATTTATCCGGGACTGATGCACGAGGTGCCGCGTCGCTTCGTGCCGGAGGCGGTGCAGACGGTGATTGGCCGGCAATCGGGTGGCGCCAATCTTGGTGTAGCCATCCTGCCTGCCGCGGCGGGTTGGCTGGCCGGGCGCAATCTCGAAAGCATTCCCTGGGTCATCGCGGGCGGGATTCTGATCACGATCGCCAGCATTCGCCGGCTCGACCGGATGGCGTGAGCCCCACCGGCATGCGTACGGCTGTCTCCAACCTGCTGCCCCGCAAAGTTCATCTTGGAACTGGCCTCGTTTCACCAGGCTGGTTGCAATCCCTCATGCAACTTCCGGAAGCCGATGAGGAATTTCTGCGGGCTCTCGTGAAAACCTCCCGTCAGCGCCATCATCATGTGCGCTGGATGGATCGCGATGGCAGTGAACGAATCACCTGCCTCACCCAAGCAGACGAGATTCGGCTCAATGCCGTCGCGCAACACCTGGGAGTGAGCAAGGAGGCCGTTCTGCGCGAGGCGGCTCATCTGCCAGCCTTCCGACGTTCCACTCCCGGATGATCCTCCCGTGCGGGCCTTCGAAGCGGAGTTCATCTGCCGGGTGGTACTCGTTCTGATCGTTCTCGCCACCGGCGCGATCGGCATTCCGTACCGGCTCCGCGCGGAGCGCGCAGGTGGGCCGGTCTCGCGGCAAAATGATCCGGCCTGGTTTTGGGTCCTCATGTCGCTCGTCGCCCCCCTCGTGGCGCTCGCATGCATCACGTTCATCGTGTATCCGCGCGCCATGGACTTCGCGGCGATCCCATTGCGCCTTTGGATACGGCTGAGCGGCGCGCCCGTCGGATTCGGCGGGCTCGTTCTGTTCAGCTGGATGTTCCGCCACCTGGGGTTGAATGTGACGTCCACCTCGGTGCCGCGCCCCAACGCGACCCTGGTGACGTCCGGTCCGTACCGATGGATTCGACACCCGATGTATTCGGCTGCACTGATTCTGGGTGCCGCGGCAACGCTGCTTACGGCCAACGCCGTGGTCCTTTTCGGGGGAGTGGCCATGTTCGCGCTGCTCGCTGCACGCAGCCGCCTCGAGGAACAGCGGCTGGTCGGGAAATTCGGCGAAGCTTACCGCGACTACCAGAAACACACGGGCCGTTTCCTCCCGAAAGTCCGGGGCATGCAGTCCGCGGGAAAGGGTGAATGACAGGCTGGGAGCGATCACGGCAAGCGCCCGGCGCGACGAAAATTCGCGATCAGCTTTTGCGTATCTGAATTCTCGAGTTGAAGTTTTTCTCATCACTGAATCCCGCACCTCCGCGTTCAACGTTGAGCTTTGAGCGCCCGCCGGGCAATTCGTGTTCACCCCATGCGCCCACTTCTCCTGTCCCTGGCCACACTGCTGACCGCGTTTTCTGCGAGCGCGTCCGCATCGCCGATTGTGGATGGAGCGAACGTGATCGTCCATGTGGGGGGCGAGGACAATGGTGCCCTCACGGCATTCGACACTGCCACGGGCAAAGTGAACTGGCAATGGGCAGGAGACGGACCGGCGTACACTTCTCCGGTAATTGCGGCGCTGGCCGGAACCCGGCAGCTCATTACCCAATCTCAAAAGCATTGCTTCGCGGTCGCGCTGCGCGACGGCAAACTCCTGTGGAAAATTCCCTTCTCCACGCCGTATGATCAGAACGTGGTGACGCCGATCGTCACTGGCGACTTGGTGATTTTTGCCGGCATTCAAAAACCGACCTTTGCGGTGAAGGTGACCGGCGGAGAACCCACCACCGTGTGGGAAGCAAGGGAGATCACAATGTATATGAGCACGCCCATCGTGAACGGCACGACGCTGTATGGGATGTCCGACAAACAGCGGGGCATGCTGTTTTCGATGAACACGAGGGACGGCGCTGTGTTGTGGAAGAGCGAAGGACGGCTCGGCGCGAACGCCTCGATCACGGACATTGGTCCGGCGCTGCTGGTGGTAACCGACGCGGGCGAATTGTCCGTACACAAAAAGACCGGCCATGCGCTCAAGGAGCAGTCTAAATATAAGGTAGCCGACTCGCCGGTCTGGGCATCACCCGCGGTGGCCGGAGACCAGATCTTCATCAAGGACCTGACGGGCCTGACGCTTTATAAGATCACCGACGGCAGCTAGCGCTGCCCTTTGCCCACAAATTTTGCCATCGCGTATGGCGTCGCGCCAAGGGCGCGGTTGACCGGAAGGGCGACTTTCCAGTCGCCCGAGACCGGTCGACCAAACGTACTTCGGCGGCAGGAAAGCCGCCGCTCCGGTGCGAATGCCGACGTGCTTGGCAAGAATTGTGGGGCCAGCGCAGGGCTAGCTCGTCGTCATCGCGCTGTCCGCGGGTTCGCGGTCGCCTGGTTCGGTTGCCATGGTTGCGAAGCTGAACGAGTCGCAATGCCGTGGCTGCGAGTCGCAATGCCGTGGCTGCGAGCGCCAGCGAGTGGAGGGAGCACGATTTGGTTGCGGCGTAGGTCCGCGTTAAGAGAAGTGCAGGCTCGTGCTCCCGAAGTGCGGAATGTTGAGCAAAAAGTGCGGCGGCAATTTGTGTCCCCCTCCTCTACAGTCTCCGACTCCAACCGGTGCGAGCGTCCGACCGCTTCGAAGACCCCTTGTTTCGCACTGCGGCGTAACCCGTCCGGCAGTCCGCAGCGGTCTTCGGGCAGGTCACTCGCAACGGGAGTTAGCGCTCCGTCTGTACCACCCCCGACATGAATCTCTCCGCCGGTTACACCCGGTTGCTCGCCACGGCCCAGCTCGTCCTGACTTTTTCGCTCGCCGGGGCCGAAAGCACTTCGCTGACCGATCTGGATTTGAGCCACCTGCATGTCGCGGGCTGGACCGCACAACGCTTGGACAAATCGTTCAATGGAAAACCACTTTCCATTGGCGGTCGGAAATACGAACACGGCATCGGCGCACGGGCGACCAGCACGCTATGGCTTGAACTCGACGGAAGAGTGGACCGGTTTTCGGCGTTCGTCGGGGTTGACGATGCCGCCAATTCACCGGCGGCCGCCGTCCGCATCATGATCATCGGGGACGAGCGCAAGCTTTGGGACTCCGGCGTGATGAAGCGGGGCGATAAAGCCCAACACCTCGACGTCCCGCTCGGCGGCGTGCGCTCCGTCCTGCTCACCATCAATCACGCCTCAGAATCGAACGCCCAAAACCTCGCCGACATCATCGACGCCCGCTTCATTTACTCGGGCGCGGTTCCGCGCACGGTCAATGCCCCGCGAGAAGGGGCGGAGATCCTCACGCCGAAGCCTCCACCCGGGCCGCGAATCAACGGTCCAAAGCTTTACGGCTGCCGCCCGGGTAATCCATTCCTGTACCGGATCCCCACCACGGGTGAACGGCCAATGACGTTCGAGGTGGGGGGATTGCCGCGCGGTCTGCGTCTCGATGCGGCGACCGGCATCATCTCCGGCGTGGCGCCCGCCCGCGGGGAGCACACGTTGAACCTGCGGGCGAAAAACCGCCACGGCACCGCGAGCCGCACGTTCAAAATCGTCAGCGGCGACACCCTGTCCCTGACGCCGTCGATGGGCTGGAATCACTGGTACGCTCACTACAACCGGATCACCGATGCGATGATGCGCGAAGCGGCGGACGTAATGGTGAGGACCGGCATGGCCGACGTCGGCTACGCTTATGTGAACATCGATGACTGCTGGATGAACGCCGGCCCCGACGTCAGGCGGAAACCCGACCCGCAGCGGATCGGGCCGTTTCGCGATGCCGCCGGAAACATCCTGCCCAACGTGCATTTTCCCGACATGCGCGGATTGACGGACTATATTCATGCGTACGGGTTGAAGGCCGGCACGTATTCGTCGCCCGGGCCGCTGACCTGCGGCGGCTACGCGGGCGCTTACGAGCACGAAGAGCAGGATGCGAAGCAGTTTGCCGCGTGGGGCTTCGACTTCCTGAAGTACGACTGGTGTTCGTACAAGACGGTCGCCGGGCCCAACCCCACGTTGGCCGAGCGGCAAAAGCCGTATCAGCTAATGGGTGACATCCTCCGGAAACTGCCGCGCGATGTCCTCTTCAACCTTTGCCAGTATGGACAGGGCGAGGTGTGGAAATGGGGCGCGGCGGTGGGCGGCCAATCGTGGCGGACGGCCGGCGATCTCGGCGGCGAGTTGAACCAGATATTCAACGTGGCCTTGAAGAACGCGGAACATCGCGCGTGGTCAAAGCCCGGCGCCTGGAACGATCCCGACTACCTCCAGATCGGCTACATCGGCAACGCGCCGACTCACAGCGAGCCGAAGCCGGGTCCGCTCACCGCGACGGAGCAGTATGCGTTCATGTCGCTGTGGAGTTTGATGGCTTCGCCGCTTTTCTTCAGCGGGGACATGAGCCGGCTCGACGAATTCACGCTCAACGTGCTCTGCAACCCTGAAGTCATCGAGATCGATCAGGATCCGCTGGGGGACAGTGCCCGCGTCGTCCGGCTGACACCCGAGACATTCCTGATGATCAAGGAACTCGACGATGGCAGCCGCGCGATCGGTTTGTGCAATCAGGACGAAGTTCCCCACGAAATCACCGCCACCTGGCAGGACCTCGGATTGGCGGGAACGCAACGCGTCCGCGACGTCTGGCGCCACCGCGATTTGGCGGACAGCACGGGCACGTTGAAAGCGACCGTGCCGCGTCATGGCGTGGTGTTGCTGCGGGTGACTCCGCGTGACGCCGGCCGAGGCAGGCCCCGCAGTTGAACCGCGAATGGACGCCAATAAACGCGAATGCACAGGCAGCTCGGAGCCCCCCGCTTTTCCGTCACGTTCATTCGTATGAGCGCGAATGATGGGATTCGTAGCCGCGAGCGCCAGCGAGTGGATGCTGACGTTGAATCGCCGTTCGAGTGTTCGAGTGGTCCAAATCACCGGAAGTCCGGAAGGGCGACTTTCCAGTCGGCCAACAACCGGTCGATCGAACGCACCTCGGCGGCTGGAAAGCCGCCGTTCCGCCGGACTGCGCCGCGGCGAATGGCGTTCACCCACGGCCCGCGGCGTTCATCCTATTCGCGTCCTTTCATGTTAAGACTCAGCCTGTCTGTTCTCCTTCGGTTGCGGCTCCACCGCGCTGTGACTCATGCCTTGTATCAGTTAACAGAACTCAGCCCTGCAATTCCATGATACTTCGACTTCGCCCAGGTTCGTTTTTTGCCGTCTTGCTGGCGGCCACTTCGGTGTTCGCGCCGGGCAGACTCTCCGGCGCCGGCCGCGCCACGCTGCCGAACACTTCACAGATGAACGTCCTCTATATTATCATCGAGGACTGTTACGCCGGCGTGTGGGGCAGTTATGGCAACCCCATCTGCAAGACGCCGAACATGGACCGGTTCGCGAAGACCGCGGTGCAATTCGATTCCGCTTATGTGCAGGCCATCGCCTGCAATCCGTCGCGGAGTTCGTTTCACACCGGACTGCGTCCGCTGACCACCCGCGTGTGGAACAATTCGCTCGTGATGAGCGAGCAACTGCCCGCGGGCACGCTCACGCTGCCCGAATTGATCAAGAAGAAGGGCCTGCACACCGCCGTGATCGGCAAATTCTTTCACACGACGGACTACGCCCGGACGCAGCTGATGGCCTTCGATCGGATTGAACATTACCAGCCACCTCCCGGTTGGAAGGGTCCGCCGCCCATCCTCGAGTTTCCGCCCGAAAAGCGCGCCACAACCGAGCGAAATCCGGCACCAAAAAACAAGCAAAGTCCCGAGTATCGGAACTGGCGCCGGCAGCAATCCGATCGCTATGGCGATTCCGGTAAGGCGCCGGAAGCGGAAGGCGATTACCGCAACGCGCAAACGGCGGTGGCGCTGCTCGGAGATTTCGCGAAAACCAAGAAACAGTTCTTCCTTTCGGTCCACCAGTCGCGTCCCCACACGCCACTGGTCGCGCCGAAAAAATACGTGGACATGTATGATCCGGCGAAAATCCCCGAACCGCCAGCGCCCGCCTCGAGCCTCAAGGATTTTCCTTATATGAAGCGGACCACCGGCGGAAATCCGGACATCTTCATGCAAAAGCAGCCCACTCCGCGCCAGGCCCGCGAAGCGATCGCGGCGTATTATGCGTGCGTGAGTTTCGTCGACGACAATGTCGGCCGGATTCTCGCCGCGCTCGATCGCCAGGGGCTCGCCGACAACACGATCGTGTTCATCATGGGTGATCACGGCTTTCACCTCGGCGACCATGGAATGTGGTCCAAATACTCCATGCTCGAATCGACGCGGCGTGCGCCCTTGTGGGTCCGCGTGCCGGGCGCGGCGGGGAACGGCAAGGTCTGCCGCGAATTCGTGGAGTTTGTCGATTTCGTGCCTACGCTTGGCGAACTACTCGGACTCGACACGGCGTCGAATCTCGAGGGCACGAGCTTCGCGCCCTTGCTGACAAATCCCACCCAGCCGTGGAAGAGCGCGGTGTTCCAGGTGCAAAGCCCGGGCGAACAAATGGTCCGCAACAAGCGCTACAGTTATTTGGAATTCAAGGGCGGCCCGATTCCTGTGGCGCTCTATGACTTGGAGAAAGACCCATGGGAAACCATTAATCTCGCCGACGATCCGGCCCACGCGAAGACGCGCGCCGAAATGGCGGCGTTGCTTCAGGCCGGCTGGAGGGCTGCCCTGCCCGGCTCGACGCCGCGGGCCATGCGCTGACGCGTCACGTCCCGCTGCCGCGCAAAGCCTCTCCCGTCTGAGTAGCCGCGAGCGCCAGCGAGTGGATGCTGGCGTTGAATCACCGTTCGAGCGGTGCAAATCACCGACAGGGGGGGGAACGGCGACTTTCCAGTCGCCCAACAACCGGTCGATCGAACGCACCTCGGCGGCTGGAAAGCCGCCGTTCCCCCGGACTGCGCCGCGGCGAATGGCGTTCCCTCACGACCCGCGGCGTAGTTGAACGCCACATACATGCACGCCCGTGGCCGCGAGCGCCAGCGAGTGGATGCGAGTACGTGAAGCGGGATTCATCCACTCGCTGGCGCTCGCAGCCACGTCGGATCTGATCTCGACCCGCTCCACTCCAAGCCTGGGGCCTCGCTCGAATTCATTTGCGCGTTTCTCGGTTCGTTTTCGCCGCTGTAGCCGGCGGCTGCCAGGGCGTGGCGCCGCCGCGCTGGATGTGAGCGCGCAGTGCAGCCTGTAGTTCACGGGCAATCGCCGGCTGCCGCTCGATCAGATTATTCCGCTCCTGCGGATCGTCCTTCAGATTGTACAATTCCAGCGGCGAAAATGGATTGTTCTGCATCAGCTTCCAATCGCCACGAATCAACGCCTCGTAACTCTTGCCGCTGTACAGGCCACCTTCGCGGCGCACGAAATACAATTCCCGCACCGGCGAAGACGGCGTTTCGCCCCGCAGCACCGGCATGAGACTCACGGCATCCACCCCCGGCGCCGGCGCGGCTCCCGCGGCTTCGAGGGCAGTGGCAAATATATCGAACGTCAGTCCGGCGTAATCCGTGCGTGAACCAGCGGTGATCTTACCCGGCCAGCGCGCCGCCAACGGCACGCGCAGCCCGCCGTCGTAATGACTCTGCTTCCCGTCCCGCCATGGATCGTTGTTCTGTGCGTGCGGGAGCGAACCGCCGTTGTCCGACGTGAAAAACAGCAGGGTGTTTTCCTCGAGGCCGGTTTCCTTCAAGACGCGCAGGACCCGACCGACGCCTTCGTCGAAGTGCTCGACCATGGCGACGTTCAACGCCCGTTTTGGCTCGAGTCCGGGCGCGCGCTGCTTCACGCGCGCGAGCACCGCGGCCGGCGGCTCGATCGGGAAATGCGGCGCGTTGTAGGCGAGATAGAGAAAAAAGGGCTGCGGCTTGTCCGCTCGTTCACGCAGGTAATCGCTCGCCCAATCGGTGAAAATTTCTGTGGCGTGCCCGACGGGATCGACCTCCTCGCGATTCAGACGCATGTAGTTGTGCCCCTGCCGCCGATGCGTGGTGTAACTATCCATCATGTCGTCGAGAAAGCCGTGAAAGAGATCGAAGCCGCGGTCATTCGGCGTGCCCGGTGCGGTGAGTCCCAGATTCCACTTGCCGACGATCGCCGTATGATAGCCGGCGGCTTTCAACAGATTCGCCAGCGTCGGCACCTTGGGATCGAGATAGCCCCACGTGTTGGCCGGATCGGTGCGGATCAGCCCGGGAACGCCCACGCGGTCAGCGTAGCGACCCGTCATCAGCGCCGCGCGCGTGGGCGAGCACACGGTCGCATTCGCGCGCATCCGGGTGAATTGCAGCCCTTCGGCGACAATGCGATCGATGTTCGGGGTCTGCACATCCGCACCGGGCCGGAACGAGGACACGTCACCATAGCCAAGGTCGTCCGCCAGAATGACGAGAATGTTGGGTCGTGTTGGCGCCGGCTGTGCAGCCGAAGCCGAGCCGATGAGCAAAGCGAACAAACCAAGCGCGAAAAACGGTTTCATCAATTGAGTTCGTCTAACGAATTTCCGCCGATGGGCACGCCATCTTTGCAACTTTTCCGACGACCGCAGAACCTTGGCTCGATGTGGCACGCGCGGCCCGCCATACCTTTATACACATGTCGCGCCATGTTGCGCTGAACTTGGAGGGGACGTTTATACTGGTATACCTACGACAAACATGGGCGGGACGCCCATGCCACTCCAAACCCATGGGCGAGACGCCCATGCCACTCCAAACCCACGGGCGGGACGCCCGTGCCACATCAAACCCACGGGCGGGACGCCCGTGCCACCTCGAACCGGCGCAAGATGTCAGGGGTGACTTCAATCCATGTGCCGGCCGTGCTCGGCGTGGCATGGGCGTCTCGCCCATGTTCCGGATCCTACTGTGCGTCCCGCCCGTGGACAACGTTGTGTATAAAGGTATGGCGTCCCGCCTGTCCCATCCGCCGTCAGTTCGCCTTCCCGGCTTTTTTCTTCTTCTTCGTTTCCGTCCCGGGCGCCGCCGATGTCTGCACTTCCGATCGATTGATTTTCGGCAGCCAGCGCGCGTGCTCGGCTTTCACCGCCGCAAACTCGGGTTTGCCTGCGAGGTTTGTCCACTCCAGCGGATCCGCGTCGTGGTCATAAAGCTCCTCCCCGCCATCATCGTATCGAATGTAACGCCAGCGCTCGCTGCGGACCGCGTGGTTGTTGAACTTGTAGGTTGTCACCGCGGGAGTCGGCCAGGCGGCGGTCGGGTTCGTCAGCAGAGTCCGGATACTGACACCTTCGACATGCGCCGGCGTCGGCAACCCCGCGAGATCGCACAGCGTCGGATAGATGTGCGTAAAGTCCACGGTTCTCGCACACACACTACCGGCGCGCGTGACGCCCGGTACAACCCATAGCAACGGCGAGCGCGTCGTCTCCTCCCACAACGTGAACTTGTGCCAGTGCTGTTTCTCGCCGTGGTGCCATCCGTGGTCGCTCCACAGTACGATCATGGTGTTGTCCTTGTAGCGCGAGACTTCCAGCGCATCGAGCAGCCGGCCGAGTTGCGCGTCGGCGAAACTCGTGCACGCCAGATAAGCCCGCACCAATTCCGGCCACCTCCCGGCATGGACAATCTCATCGTGCTCCTCCGTCGGACCCGCCATGCGGAGTCCGCCTTTCGGCAAATCGTCACGATCGTGATCGTTGACCTTGGGCAGTTTGATTTTTTCCAGCGGATAAAGATCGAAATACTTCCGCGGCACCTCGAATTGCGGGTGCGGTTTCCGCAGTCCGAGCGCAAGGAACAACGGCTGATTGTGAGCACGCTGCAACTGCTCGATCGCCCACGTGGTATTAACATGATCCGAATGCTCGGCATCCGGGACGTCGAGCGGCGTGACCACGTCGCGGCCGATGCTGAATGCGCCCGGCGGCAGCCGGCCATCCCGTTGCAGTATCCTCTCCTGCCAGTTGCCGACCGTCGGCGCCTGGTGGAAATCGGTCCAATCAGCCGGCCGCTGCCAGGTATCGTGACTGATTTTCCCCGCTCCGAGCACCGTGTAGCCGTTCGCTTTGAAATGCATCGGCAGATTGACGACATCCGGCGCAGCTTCGCGCCAGTCGGTCATGTTGCCGTAGATCCCCGTGGTGCCGGGACGCATGCCAAGCAGGGTCGCCGCACGCGAGGGATTGCACACCGATGAAATCGCATAACTCCGCGTGAAGCTCACTCCCATGCGCGCCAGTCGATCGAAGCTGGGCGTCTTCACCTGATCATGGCCGAGATAGCCAAGCCAGGCGCGAAGGTCGTCGAGCACAATGAAGAGAACGTTTGGCTTCGCCGGCGCGGCCGCGAAGCACGGGGCCGCCGCCAAAGCCATGACGGCGTAGAGCGCACGGAGAATGTCGATACGTGATTTCATCGTGACGGAACTTCAATACGAGAAGGTGGTGGTGAACCGAATGGACCTCGGATCAATGAGGTCGAACCGGCCGTAACCCACGCCGCGGCCGCCCGGCACGACGAAGTCCGGCGTGGACGAGAACCGCTGCGGCATGATCCCGTCGCGGTCGAACAGGTTCGAGACGTTGAGCTGAAACGTGAGCGAGCCGCGGAAGCGCCACGCATCGAGCTTGTGCCGGTAGCGCAGCATCAGGTCGCTCAATGACCTCGTCCACCACCGTTGCCGCGGATGTGGCGGGCGCGGCGAACGATGGTGCGGCCGTCTGCCCGACCAGGTGCACGACCGGCACTGCCAGCAGGGCAAGGGAAAGGATGGGGACGATTCGTTTCATAAGGTTTCCGGGTTTCGAACCCTCGCGTTCCACGCGCAGCAGACCACGCATCGCGAAGGAGACGAGGGCGCGCTTCGGCCGGGAAGACGAGGCAGGTCAGGTGATAAGGCGGTGAAAGCTTAGTTGCAGCGCGCACCGGTGGGTATCCCCATTAAAGGGGATGGCCCCGTTGCGCGAGTCCTGCGACACTGCGTGGATATGTTCCGGACGCCGGAACGCGGTTGACGCCTGCCAGCGTGAGGCGCCGGGCACGCGTTCCCGCTCCGGTCTTCATGCCCGCCCTGCCCTATTTTTCCTCTCCGGTGCTCGCACTGCTGGCGCTTGCCCCTTCGCCGCTCGCCGCTCTGATCGCGGCGCCCGCGCCGAACGTGGAGCCGACCGCAGGACCAAACACTCCAAGCCATGAAAAACACCCTGATTGCCCTCACGGGCCTCGTCCTGGGCGCCAGCCTGCTCGCACCGCTGAACGGGCGCGCCGCCACGCCGCGGCCGCCGAATGTCGTCGTGATTCTCACTGACGACCAAGGCTTCGCCGACATCAGCTACAACCCACACCATCCGAAAGAAGTCGCGACTCCGCACATGGACGCACTTGCGCGTGAAGGGGTGTGGTTCAGCCAGGGCTACATCACCGGCAACGTCTGTTCACCCACGCGGGCGGGCCTGCTCACCGGCCGCTATCAGCAGCGGGCGGGCGTTTACACCGCGGGTGAAGGGGGCAGCGGCATGGCGCTGTCGGAAAAACTCTTCCCGCGCTTTCTGAAGCCAGCGGGCTACACCAGCGCGGCCTTCGGCAAGTGGCACATCGGCTTGACGCTCGAGCAGAGCCCGATCGGTCGGGGATTCGACGAGTGGTATGGCTTCCTCGGCCGCGGCGGGCACGACTACTTCGACCTTGCGCAGAAGGATCCCGAGACCGGCCCGATGTATCGCAACGGAAAAGAGACCAAGGACTCGGGCTACATGACGACGCGGCTGACGGACGAGGCGGTGGCGTTCATCAACAAGCACAAGGCGCAGCCGTTCTATGTTCACCTTGCGTATAACGCCGTGCACGCCCCGGCGCAGGCGCCGGCGGAGGATGTCGCCCGGTTCCGCCAACAATATCCTGAACTGTCCGAGGGTCGCGCGATTCTCATGGCAATGCTCTATCACCTCGATCTGGGCGTCGGCCGGGTCGTCGAGACGCTGAAGCAGGCAGGCGTGTGGGAGCACACGCTCCTGTTCCTTCTCACCGACAATGGCGGCTCCAAGTCCATGGGCGCCGTCAACACGCCGCTGCGCGGCTTCAAACAACAGAACTACGAGGGTGGCATCCGCACGCCATTCCTCGTGTCGTGGCCCGCGGCGTTCAAGGGCGGCCGGTCCATCGCGACGCCCATCACGTCACTGGACATCCTGCCGACCGCGCTCGAGGCCGCGCGCATTCCGCTGCCCACGGACAAACCACTCGACGGAAAAAGCCTGCTGCCGCTGCTGACCGGAAAAGCGCAGAAGCACATCGACACATTCTACTGGAGCGAAGGCGGTGCAGCCGGCGGGTGGGCCGTGCGGTCGGGCGATTGGAAGCTCGTCCAGCAGCGCGGCCAGACGAAGGTCGAGCTTTTCAATCTGGCCAAGGACCCCGCCGAGACGACGGACGTCGCGGTGCAGAGCGCCGCGAAAGTCGCCGAGCTGACGAAGCTCTATGACACCTGGATCGATCAAATGGCGGAGCCGATGAGCGGCGCGCCGAAGCGGCCCGGGCAGGGTGTGAACCGCGCCAAGAAGTCGAAAGAGGACAAGCAGAAATCCCGCGATGAAGGCCGGGCCAGGAAGCGAGCGGATAATTGATTCGGTGCGCGCGCGGAATCTCGCGTATCCACAGAGTATTGACGCCACGGGCACGTGCGCGCCGCGGGCCGCGCCGGCGGACCGCTGAAATGAACGGGTGGCGGGCGCGTTTCCCGCGGAACGCCATGGTTGCACAAAACGAGATTCAACGAACCCTCGGCCGATGATCCGCTCCGTGGCCATTGTCGAGGACGACGCCGGCATCCGCGAAAACCTCGTCGAGCTGCTCAACAGCAGCCCGGGATACCACTGTGTCGGTGCCTGCGCCTCGGGCGAGGAGGCCCTCGCGCAGATTCCACACTGGAGGCCGGAGGTCGTGCTGATGGACATCAATCTACCCCGCATGTCGGGGATCGAGTGTGTCACCCGGCTCAAGGCGAGAGTGCCTGAACTGCTCGTCCTCATGCTCACCGTCTACGAGGATGGCGACAGCATCTTCCGTGCGCTCAAGGCGGGGGCGAGCGGTTATCTGATCAAGCGCGTCGCGACCGACAAACTGCTCAACGCGATTGACGACGTGTGCGCCGGCGGGGCCCCGATGTCATGCCACATCGCGCGCAAGGTCGTGCAGTTCTTTCATCAGGCGGGCCCGTCCGACGAGGTGTCGGAAAACCTTTCCCCGCGCGAGACGGAGATTCTCGAACTGCTCGTCGCCGGATGTTTCTTCAAGGAAATCGCCGATCAGCTGGGCATCAGCAGTGAGACCGTGCGCACGCACGTGAATCACATCTACCGCAAGCTGCATGTGCGCAGCCGCACGGAAGCCGTGGTGAAATATCTGCGGAAAGTCCCGTGACCGGCGCCGGACGCCCGGCCCCAAGTACGCTTCGCAATTGTTCATGGCCCAACGGATTTGGCCGCGGCCCGCATCAACCGCAAGGGCGCAGAGCACGGCTGCTATCAGGGCGACCTCGCTCAACGTTTGTCGCCAACGGCAGCGAGCGGGGGCCTCGGCCTACCGTGGCTGCGAGCGCCAGCGAGTGGATTCCCCTCAACGCTGCCCGCTCGCGGCGTTTATGGCATCACGAGTCAGCGCACAAAGGTCACGACGGTGTAGTAGGCACCCACTTCATCGCCATCGGCCGTCGTGAACACGGGTGCGAGTTGATGCGAACCTGCCGCCAGGGTCGTCGTGAATGTGACGTGCGTGTCCGTCGCCGATACCGGCAGGGTCGCCCAATCCTTTCCGTCAACCCGCAGGGTGGCGCGTATCACCGGAATGGCGACGCCAGGATTCGCGCGATACGCCCTGGTCGCTCCCGGAACCGTGGGCCCGGCCGGAAGACCGGCCGTGATCGGCTTGTCCGCCTCCACCGGCCAGCGGCGCAGGGCGATCGCGTACGTCCCGGGTCGCACCGCCTTGACGGCCCAGTGGCCCGGGTGAACCGATTTTGTTTCGCGCCGCGGGCCGGTTTTTTGCGGCGCATCGACCGGGCGAAACCCCTGCCGGATATGCCCCTGGTGCCACGGCGGCAACGCCTCCTGAATCCAATCGTGGCCCGTCAGGCTGACCACGGGATGAGCCGGAACACCGAGTGGAATTTCGGTGGTGGCAGCAAACGTCGGCTCGAGTTCCGCCCACCAGGCATCATAGAACGCGCGCATCTTCGCCACCTGCGCGGGATGCTCCGCCGCGACATCGTGCTGCTGGCCCGGGTCACGCTTGATCGCGTAGAGTTCGCGGCCGTTGATCAACCGCCACTCCTGCGACATCACGGCCGTCTGCTTCCACTTGATGGGGTCACGCACGCGCTGTGAATCCGTCACCAGCAACCGGTCGGGCCACGCGGGATCAGATGACGGATTGAGCAGCGGGCGGATCGAACGTCCATCAAACTTCAAACCGGCGGGTTGTTTTGCCCCGGTCACATCGAGGAGCGTCGGCGCGATATCCACCGCGTGAATGAGCCGGTCGATGACCTGTTTTCGATTCGCGCCCGCGGCGGGCCAATGAAGGAAGAACGGCACGCGATGCCCGCCGTCGTACTCGCTGCCCTTCTTGCCGCGCATGCCGGCGTTGAAGACCTTCTCACCCGTGGCCGTGCCATTGTCGGTCGTGAAGACAAAGAGCGTGTTCATAGCCACGCCGAGTTCCTGCAGCAACGCGCGCGTCTGGCCCACGTTGTCATCGATGTTCGAGATCATCGCGTAGAACGCCGCGATCTCCGGATCCTGGCCGGCATAACGCGCCAGCTGATCCGGCGGCGCGTGCAACGGCGCATGCGGCGCGTTGGGCACTATATAGGCGAAAAACGGCTGCCTCCGCTCTGTGCATTGGCGGATGAAGTGCCGCGCCTGATCAAAAAAGACATCGGTGCAGAAACCCTTCGCCGTAACGACGCGCCCGTTGTGGAGGTAATGACCGTCGAAGTAGGCGTTGTCCCACAGATCGGGCGTCTGGCCGACACCGCCGCCGCCATGCCGATACACCTCGGTGAAGCCGCGATCCTCGGCGCGATAGGGATAATTGTCGCCCAGATGCCATTTCCCAAAAATGCCCGTCGCGTAGCCGTGATCCTTCAGCATTTGCGCGATTGTGATTTCATTTTCGCGCAGCATTGAGCGACCGTTGACCGTGTGCCACACGCCCGTCCGATCGGTCCAGTGTCCGGTGAGGAGCGCGGCCCGCGTCGGCGAGCAGGTCGGCGCCACGTGATAATCGGTCAATTGCACAGACTCCGCCGCCAGCCGATCGATGTGCGGCGTCTTGATGATCGGATTGCCCGTGCAGCCGAGATCACCATAGCCCTGATCGTCCGTCATGATGAAAACGATGTTGGGCCGGGCTCCCACGGACGAGGCCGCCGGGGCGGCGGCGGGGAGCAGTGCGGCAAGGAATGCGAGGACGAGTCGATTCATGGAATGAAAGTAGATGAACGATGAGCTACCACGGGGCGAATTTCCACTCCCCCAAAACCGGAAAGTACGTCCGGCCAGAAGGAACGGCCGCACGTGTTCGCCTTCGCCGCTCCGGCTGCTGGCGCGAATGACAGGCTCAGCAGCAGCGGTCCAACGATGGCCGCCCAGAATGTCTGTTTGATCATGGGAAATTTGATGTTCCAATTTGCGACTGGGCGCTCGGCGAGCCGTTATTACCTCGACGCGCGGATCGCGCGATACGTTGCCTCCATGCTTTTCACGCGTGCGGCCTGCTCCGCTTCGGTGATTAAATTCCGGCGTTCGACGAGATCGTTTTTCAAATCATACAGCGCGGCCGGATGGTCCGCGATGTCGAGCACAAGCTTCCAGTCGCCTTCATATAGCGCGTGCGCCATGCCATCACTGGTGCTCTCCACCCGCTTCAGCTTGCGGGTCTCCGCCTTGCCGCCGCCCTCCTCGTCATTGCCAAACAGTTCCCGAGTGTCGCGCTTCCGCTCGTTACCCGTAAGCGGGCCGCCTTTGATGCCGCCGTCATCAAACGCATTTCGACCCGGCGCAGACTGCACGAGCAGATGCTGGCGCACCGGCTGCGCGTCGTCTCGCTGGCCGGTGAGTACAGGTAACAGG
This sequence comes from Opitutales bacterium, assembly GCA_038204695.1. Lineage (GTDB taxonomy): Bacteria > Verrucomicrobiota > Verrucomicrobiia > Opitutales > Opitutaceae > ER46. The sequence goes on from JBBRCR010000006.1 coordinate 39,652, forward strand.
CTCACCGCATCGAGGCATTGCCCCGCCGGCACCTTCACGCCCGCCAGCTCGAGCGCGGTCGCCACAATATCGTGGGCGCAGACGACCTGATTGCGCACCATTGCGGCGGCCACTTTTCCCGGCCAGCGGACCAGAAACGGCACGCGGTGGCCTCCCTCGGGCATGTACGATTTCATTCCGCGCAAACCCCCCACGGCATCGTGGCCCAGTTCCTGTTCGGCCGGAATGCCGCCATTGTCACTGGTGAAACAAATCAGCGTGTCCTCCAGCAAGCCGCGCTGCGCCAGCAACGCCATCAGCCGGCCGAGCAGAATATCGGTCTCCATGACCATGTCGGTATGGCTGCTCATTTTGGTTTTCCCCTTCAGCGATATGCCGCGTATTGATTCCGCGGGGACGTACGGTGCATGGGCGCCATCGGTGCAGAAATGCATATAGAAAGGCGCGCGGCGACCCGACGCGCGATTCTGCGCGATCACGCCGTCAATGAACTTTTCCGCGGCGCCCAGCAGTCGTTCGCCGATCTCGGAATGTTCCCAGCCAGGTTCGCTATAATCGGCCGCGGCCTGACCCTTCTTTTTGCCGCCCGCGCCGCGCACCAGTTTGTCCGCGCCGCAGCTGGGCAGTTCGTTCTCCAGAAACAAATGCGGTGTCGTCTGGTGACCACGCGGGATGATGAACGAATACGCGAAACCCCAGCGCTTCGGCCCATCCCGCATCGGTTGGGTGAAGTCCGGCGCCCCGCTCTTCCCGGCGTGCTCTCCACCGATGCCCGACTTGCCGAACATCGCCGTGTGATAGCCGGCATCCTGAAGCATGTTCGCGACCGTTTTCTGACCCGGCATGATTTGCGACGGAACATTGAAGCCCCAAGTGCCGCCCGGCGCCCGACCACGCCAGGGAAAATTCCCGGTCAGCATCGAATAACGCGTCGGTGCACACAGGGCCGCCGCCGTGTGCGCATGCGTGAAACGCATGCCCTCGCGCGCGAGACGATCGACATTCGGGGACGGAATCTTGCCGGCCGGGTTATAGCACTGGAAATCGCCCCAACCCACATCGTCCGTGAAAACGACGAGGATGTTCGGCCGCGGCGCCGATTGCGCGCCGACGGAAGACACCAACCCGAAAGCCGCTGCGGCCAGTAAAAGGACGGTGCGTATCATGAGACTTTAAGGGCAAAGATGAATGTTGGTGGGAGGAAACAAGCCTCGTCGAAGAATATCTCCTCGCTCGTCAGGTTTTAGCCGCGTGAATCCGCAGGAACTCGTCGTGCAGCCGGGTCACGACTCCGGGCTCGTCCTTGATCCGATTCGTTTCCTCCCGCAAATCGCGGTCGAGATCATATAGCTGCACCGGCGCGAGTTTCTGCTGCCACTCCGGCACGCGTCGCTCGCCGGCACGGGCGCCGGGCGTCCGCGGTGGCACGCCATGCTCGCGGTGGCATTCGCCGCCACGCTGCTTTGCACCGCGGCCATCGCGACAGTCCTGGAGATGCCGGACACGTGGAAACGGGTGTTCAGCGCGGTGAGTGGCTGGCCGATGGCAGCTGCCATGCTGCTCCTCTGGGCGGGATGGTGCATCGTGTTCTTCATCTATTTCCGCCAGGGAGATTTTCTCGCCCGGGCGGAAGTTGTCGTCAGAACCCTGATACGTGGAAGCTGCCTGGAACTGCTGATCGCCATTCCCACCCACGCGCTGGTTTATCGCCGAAGCGAATGCTACTGCGAGCGGGGATCGTATACCGGAGTGGTCTTTGGTTTCGCGGCGCTGCTCTGGGCGTTCGGGCCCGGCCTGATGCTGCTCTATCTGCGGGAAAAGCAGCGACGCACGCCCATTCTGCAGCGGCTGTGTCCCCGTTGCGGCGGCCGGCTCGACCCCGCGTCGACGCCCCTCGGGGCCTGCCCCCATTGCGGGCAGGTGCTTCCCGTCGCGGGCTCGGACCAGCCGCTCGAGCATTCCCGGTAAGGCCGATGCGGAAGGCGACGCCGACCGGGTGAGGTTGCGACCTTCGGGCAAACGCCGCGGGACCGGCCTCGCCTCAGAATCGTCCCTTCACCCCGATCGTGAGATGGGGCTCGCCGGATTCAAAATATCGATACGGCAGGACGACGTTCTGATACTGCGGCAGGTAGCGATATCCGGCGTGACGGTCTTGTACAGTTCGGTCGTCTCGACGTTGTTCATCGCGATTTGCTCGAACTCGAAGCGCCGCGTGTCGTCAGTCGAAGAACCGCCGGCCATCGAGGTGCCATCGAACCTCCCGCGCTTCGAGCGGTCCGTGCATCTGTGTTCTCCCGCCAAGTTAACCTGAATCTCGGCCGCCAAAACTGCTCCCATCCGACGTTCCAAAAAAAGCCCGCGCCATGCTCCTGTTTTTCGTCGGACTGATGGTCGGCGTGATTCTCGCCGTCATTCTCGCCAACTTTGTATCGAGCGAGAAACATGTCCGGCACCGCATTCGCGCGGAATACGCGATCGAAGACCCGCAGTTTGCGCGGTCGATGAATGCATTACTGGGTGTACCGCTCATCGGCGGAAATCTCGTCACACCACTGGTGAATGGAGACCAGATTTTTCCGGCGATGCTCGAGGCGATTCGCGGAGCTCAGCGGTCGATTACGTTCGAAACATTCATTTACTGGGAGGCGACGATTGGCCGCGAATTCGCCGAGGCGCTGGCCGACCGTGCCCGCGCGGGCGTGCGCGTTCATGTGCTCATCGATTTTGTGGGCTCCTCCAAGATGGCACCGGCACTCCTGGAGATGATCACAAGGGCTGGCGGACAGGTTGAAAAGTTTCATCCGCTCAGCTGGTATCACCTCTCGCGTTTCAACAATCGCACTCACCGCAAGCTCCTCATTGTCGATGGACAGATTGGTTTTACCGGAGGCGTTGGCATTGCCGATGAATGGCGGGGCAATGCTCAGGACCCCAAGCATTGGCGCGATACGCATTTCAAAGTTTTGGGGCCGGTCGTCGGGCAAATGCAGGCGGCATTCATGGTAAACTGGATCAAAACCCGCTCCACGGTGGAGCATACGGAGCAATATTTTCCGGCGTTGAGACCAGTGGGTGACCATTACGCGCAGATGTTCCACAGTTCGCCGCAGGAAGGCAGCGAGGACATTCGGCTGATGTATCTGCTGAGCATCGCTGCGGCGCGAAAACAAATCCTGCTCGAGCAGGCGTATTTCGTGCCCGACGATTTGACCGTGGAACTGCTGTTACAGGCGGCGCGAAGGGGGGTGCGCATCGAGGTCATCACGCCCGGCCCAAAGACCGATCAACCGCTGGTGCGACGTGCCAGCCGCTCGCGGTGGGGCTCATTGCTCGAGGCGGGCATTCGCATCTACGAGTTCCGGCCGACGAATTTTCATTGTAAACTCATGCTGGCGGATGGTGTGTGGTCCTCGGTGGGTTCGACCAATTTCGACAACCGCTCGTTTCGTCTCAATGACGAGGCGAACTTGAATATTCACGACGCGCAGTTCGCGCGTCGAATGGAGGAAATCTTTGAAGCCGACAAGCGCCGCAGCCGTGTGGCGCTCGCGCCACGTCGTTGACCCGATGCATTACCACCCAAGTGCAAGCCGCTCTCAGGCACTCCATTCGCTGCCGAGGGTTCATCCGACCGTGCTCTGACGCAATCCGCGGAGTGTTGCCAGATTCCCCCACGTGGTCCACGAAGGCAGTGGCCGCGGCGAATTGTTCCGCCGGCGGCCGGTCTTCTGCCGGTATGCGGCCAGATGCGCTTGCACGAAAGCAGTGCCGCCGAGCACGGCGCCGTCGGTGAAATAGCGGATGCGGCAGCGCAGGACAGTGGTGAGCGGCAGCTGGCCTCCTGCGGCAAGCACGCGTGCCAACTCGGCCTTGGGAATGCTCGCCCCCGACACGCGCGAGCCGGCGCCGGTTCCAAACAGGACCTCACGGTAGGAGGCTTGCGCGTCGTCCCAGCAATCGCCGCCCATCACCCGGCGGATGCCCGCCTGGGCGGCTTCGTTTCCCGCGACGGCTTCCGCGTATCCACAGAATCTGTACTCTTTGGGGTCGTGCGTGATCCCGGCGCGAACGCAGTTCAGATCGATGTAGGCCGCCACGGTTTGCATCGCCCGCTCTTCCACCTCGACGAGGAGGCTCTTGAACCGCTCGGCCCATAGCGTGCCGAAGCGCTCGTGCGACTTGTTATACCAAATGGAAAAACGCTGTTTCAGCAGTTTCATGTACTGCGACACGTCTCCCATTAACGCGAGCTGGCGCTGCCGCCAGGCGACTGCTTCGGGACCATTTTCGGATAGCTGCGCTTTGATCACCTCAAGACGCGCAGCTTGGTGCTTGGTCGGTTGCGGATAAAGGACTGCGTAGCGCCGGAGCAATTCAGCGTCCGACACGGGCTGTTGCGACGGAACGTAAACCAGAACATGAAAGTGATTCGACAGCAGCGTGTAGGTATAAATGAGGACGCCGCAGTAATCCGCGACCTGCCACAGCTGGCGGCGCAACACCTCTTTTGCCACGTCGTCGAAGAGCCATTCTCCGTTCACCGTGCGCGTGACGCAGTGATATGCCGCTTCGCTCTCTGCTGTAGATACCTTGATTCGCGCGTGCCTCATGAAGTGAAGGCTGAGATGCCAATGTCCGTGCGCCGAGTGCCTCATATACCCAATTTCGGGTACATTCGACCTGTCCCTTATCGCTCGAAGGCCTGAACGACCTGTCCCTTGTGGGGTTCAATTCTGCCTAATTGACCTGTCCCTTACCGTAGACGTTTGGGTTAACTCACGGGCCGGGGCTCAAACCGCTCTTATTGGCCGCAACTCCCGTGTCGGTGGGCATACTTGCAGGTGAATTCGACACTGGAGCGACTCCATGCACGCTTTCGCCGCCCATTACGCGCTGGACTGGACCTCCTCGGCCGCCGGAACGGGTTTCCCTGAATCATCCGTTTACCCCATGATACACTCACTTCGTCCGAAGTTCGGAGCGTGCCTGCTGGCCGCCATTCTTACTGCCGCAACCACTGCTGCCCGCGTCGTCGGTCGCGTTTACGCGATGAATCAGTCCACCGTCAAGATCGAGGTCACCAATGGGCCAATCATCTACAGGACCGCTGCGCTACCAGTGGCGGCGCCAGGTGAATTGGTAACCGGAGCGACGAACGCGGCTCTGCCGTTTACCCAGGTGAACGCGACCGACGCCGCCGATTACGAAGTTATCATCACGGACGCGAACGGCCCGGTGCGCAGCCGCATCGCACGGCTCACGGTCGCGACGCCACAGCCCGGGCGGCTCGTAAACTTTTCGGCGCGTGGTGCCCCTCAAGGCCCCGGAAGCGCCGTGATTGTCGGCGCGGTCATGGCGGGCGGCACCAAAGAAGTGCTGGTGCGCGGCCTCGGCCCGTCGCTCACGGGTTTTGGCGTGGCGAACGCGATGGTTGATCCGCGGCTTGACGTGTACGCCAACGTGAACGGCCGCACTACGGTCGTCGCGTCCAACGGTGCCACGCCGGTGCGGGCAGCGTTTGCCGCGTCCGGAGCATTTGATTTGCCCGATGCCACAAGTCGCGATGCGGCCCTTATCGTTACGATGCCCGCCGGCGCCTTCACGGCGCTGGTTTCGGGCGTCGGCGGCACGACGGGTGAGGCGTTGATAGAGGTATACGAACTGCCGTAGGCGAAGCCACGCTTCACGCTGGCGCGAGCGTGTTGCCGGGCGGTTTTGAATGCCCGGCGCGTGACGCCGCGAGGGACTTGGGCGGGACGCCCATGCCACTTCCAATCCACGGGCGTCCCGTCCCTGATGACGGCGTGGATTCGGCGATCTCACCCCACGCCGTGCGCGTCGATGAAGGCGCGGATCGCGTCTGCTTCCGCCTTCAACCGGTGCTTCACGACCGGCTTCGACTTCAACGCTTCCAGGCTCGGATGCGTCGGCTCGATCCCGATGGCTTCCCGAATCGTGTCGGGAAATTTCGCCGGGCTCGCCGTCGCCAGCACAACCTGCACGCGATCCGCATTCGCCGCCCCGCCGACATCCTTGAAGGCACACGCGGTGTGCGGATCGGCAATGTAGCCATAATCCTGATGCACACGCTGGATGATACCGCGAATCTCGGCGTCCGTCGTCCGTGAAGCCGTGAACGTGTCACGGTCGAAATTCTCGAATCGATAAGCGCCGGTTCGCTTGAACGTTGTCATCACCTCGCGAACGCGCGCCGGATCGCGACCTACGGCGAAATGGATGAACCGCTCGAAATTTGACGCCACCTGGATGTCCATCGACGGGGCGAGGCTCGGGTGAACCTCCCCCACCCGGTATTCGCCCGTGGTGAAGAGTCGGTAGAGGATGTCGTTCTGGTTCGTGGCCACGCGAAACCCGCGAATCGGCACGCCCATTTTCTGGAGCATCCAGCCGGCCAATACGTTCCCAAAATTGCCGGTCGGCACCACAAATTCGACATCACCGCGCTCGGCCGGCGGCAGCTTCAGCCAGGCGTATAGATAATACACGCACTGGGCCAACACCCGCGCGAGATTGATGGAATTCACGGCGGAAAGACGGTGGCGCTGGCGAAATTCCTGGTCGCCGAAAACCTCCTTCAGCGCCGCCTGCGCATCGTCGAATGTACCGTCGACCGCGATCGCAAAAACATTGTCTGCTCCCGTGCACGTCATCTGCCGCTCCTGCAGCGGCGACACACGACCGTCCGGATACAGGATGAAGATGGCGGTGCCCGGCCGGCCAATCAGCCCGTGAATCGCGGCCGCGCCGGTATCGCCGGACGTGGCGCCGAGCACATTGATCGTTTCGTGGCGCACGTGGCATTGATGGGCGTAGAGGTTACCCAGCAGCTGAAGCGCGAAATCCTTGAACGCCAGCGTGGGCCCATGAAACAGCTCGAGCACGTAGAGGTTTTTCGCCAGCGGCTTGAGCGGCGCGATGGCCGGGGCATCGAACCGGGTGTAACTCTGCGCGACGAGCGGGCGCAGCGTTGCCGCCGGAATATCCGTGGCGAACACCCGCAGGAACTCGAAACACAATTCCGGATACGTGAGCTTTTCAAACCGCGCGAGCTCGCCGGAAAAGTCCGGCAGCTGCTCCGGCAGAAAGAGCCCGCCATCGGGCGCGAGGCCGGTCGCAACGGCATCCGAAAAACCGAGGGCAGGCGTCTGGCCGCGGGTGCTGAGGTATTTCATGGCGAGGGCTGTTTTCTTGGGAACATCTTTTTGCGCCGAGGCGGGTAAGCGCTAGCCCGCATATTTCGCACCGCGACTGGCGCCACAACCAAAGGAGACGGTCGGATTAGACACAGAGGGCACAGAGGGGGAGGACGAAGACATGGGAGACGGGGAAGACGGGGAAGAGAAAAAGACGCGGAAGATTCCGAAGTCTTCCGAGTCTCGCGTTCTTCCATGTCTCGCGTTCTTCATCGGGGGCGCTCTGTGACCAAAGGATTGGGCGCTCAAAATCGTCGCAAACAGACACGATTCGCAGACTCGAATCCACTTCCTGGCCCGCAGCCACACGATCAGCGGTATCAATCTGTGGCCATCGGTGCAATCGGTGGCTAAATAGATCGAGGCACGCTCCCGCTCCTTCCCGTCACAGCTGGTGGAGTTCAAACGCGTCGTGCGCGAGGCGGGCGGCCTCGTCGGCCCGGTCTTTCTTGATTACGACCGAGATTTTGATTTCCGACGTGCTGATCAGCTCGATGTTCACGCCTGCTTTTGCCAGCGCCTCGAACAACGTCGCCGCAATGCCGCTGTGCGTCTTCATGCCCACGCCGACGACGGAGAGTTTCGCGATGTTCTCATCGAACGTGGCCTCGCCGCCGGTCTCCTTCAGCGCCGGCGCCAGCGCCCGGATCGCCTTGTCCTTTTCGGAAAATGGCACCGTGAACGTCAGATTGGCCACGCCGGCGCGGCCGACGTTCTGCACAATCATGTCCACGTTGATATAAGCATTGGCCAGCGCCTTGAACACCATCGCCGCCGAACCCGGCTTGTCGGTGATGTTGCTGATGACGACCTTGGCCTGGTCCTTGTCGACCGCGACGCCGCGGACGAGGACCTTTTCCATATAGGCGACTTCCTGTTTCACGATGGTTCCTGGGTTGTTGTTGAAGGAGGAGCGGACTTCGAAAACGACATTATATTTCGCCGCGAACTCGACGGAGCGCGACTGCATGACCTTCGAGCCGAGCGAGGCGAGCTCGAGCATCTCGTCATAGCTGATTTCCTGAAGCTTGCGGGCGTTCTTCACCACGCGGGGATCGGCCGTGTATACGCCATCCACGTCGGTGTATATTTCGCATTTGTCGGCCTGAATCGCCGCCGCCAGGGCGATCGCCGTAAGGTCCGAGCCGCCGCGGCCGAGCGTGGTGACCTGGCCGTCGTCGTCGATGCCTTGAAACCCGGCCACGATAATCACGTTGCCCCCGTTCAGATCCTTCTCGAGCGGCTTCGCGTTGATCGTCCTGATCTTCGCCTTCGTGTGAACCTTGTCGGTAAAGATGCCGGCTTGCGCGCCGGTGTAGCTGACCGCGGCGACGCCAATCCCGTGCAGAGCCATGGCCGTGAGCGCGATTGTCTCCTGCTCGCCAATCGCAAGCAACTGATCCATCTCGCGCTCGCTGGGCATCGCGCAGACGGCCTTCGCTTTGGCGATCAGTTCGTTGGTCACGCCCGCCCGCGCGGAGACCACGACAACGAGCTCGTTGCCGGCGTCACGGGCCGCCTTGATGCGCGCAGCGACGTTCTTGATGCGTTCGACGTCACCCACGGAGGTGCCGCCGTATTTTTGGACGATTCTAGCCATGGCCGTTAATGGGGAGCTGAATTTTGGAAGCGCCGGCCTCGGGCCCGCATGCAATCGAATGCGGGCGGGACGCCCACGCTCCCGTTGAAGTGAGTTTTGCCGTCACCCTTCGAAATCTCCGATTCGCAGCAGCAGCGGATCGTCGAGGACGCTGGCGAGCGCCTTCAGCTGTTTCAAGGCGCCACGCATCGCGTGTTCGTTGCTTTCGTGGGTGGTGAGAATGAGCGAAGCCGCCCCGGCCGTTTCCGCGGGATTCTGGATGACGCTGGCGATACTCACGTGCTGTTTCGCCATGACCGAGGCGACGCGGGCGAGCACGCCCGGTTGATCCTTCACCGTCAGGCGCAGATAATACCGGGAACGAATACTCTCCGGTGCCGCCAGCTTGCAGCCGCTACTGGTGATCTCGGTGGCTTCGCCGATCAGATGCGCACCTTTGCCGTGCTTCCGCAGTGAGGCGGCATCGGCGATGTCGCTGATCACCGCACTGGCGGTCGCATCCTGCCCCGCGCCACGTCCGCTGTATAAAGTGGTGCCGACCACATCGCCGGTGACCGAGATCGCGTTGAAAACGCCGCTCACGTTCGCGATCACGTTGCCCTCGGGCAGCAGCGTCGGGTGCACGCGAACGCACAATTCGTTGCGGCCGAAGTCACGGGTGATGATCGCGAGCAGCTTGATGCCGAAGCCAAGTGTCGTCGCGTGCTTGAAATCGGCGGGCGTGATCCGGGAAATCCCTTCGACGATCATCTGGTCGGTTTTCACCCAGACGCCGTGCGCCAGCCAGGCGAGAACCGCCGCCTTGTGGGCGGTATCCCAACCATCGACATCCAGCGACTCGTCCGCCTCCGCATAGCCGAGTCTCTTGGCGTCGGCGAGCACGTCGGCATAGGGCGCATCCTGATCCTCCATCTGCGTGAGGATGTAATTACAGGTCCCGTTCAAAATCCCATATATGAGGGGAAATCGATTGGCCACCAACCCTTCGCGCAGCGCCTTGATGATCGGGATGCCGCCCGCCACGGAAGCCTCGAAAAAGAAATGGCCGCCGTGCTTCTGTGCCGCCGCGATGATTTCCGCGCCGTGCGCGCAGATGAGCGCCTTGTTCGCGGAGACGACCACCTTGCCGAGGCGCAACGCCGTGAGTGTCACCTGCCGCGCGAGGGTCGTGCCGCCCATCAATTCGCAGACTATATCGATCGCCGGATCGCGGGCGAGCGCGAGCGGGTCCGTCGTCAGCCGACTCGCGGGTACCTTCACGGTGCGCGGCTTCTTCGGGTCACGGACGGCGACGCGCGCGAGGTTGAGCTTCAACCCCAGCCGGGACTCGAGTTCGGCGCGGTTGGCGGAAACGTGCTTCCAGACGCCCTGCCCGACGGTGCCAAAGCCGCAGAGACCGATATTGAGAGTGAGGGAATCGCTCATGATTTCGGTCCGGCGCTCTTCTTCGCAAACCGGCTCTCGGTGCCTTTGAGCAGCCGCTGGATATTCGTCCGGTGCCGGATCAGCACCAACACGGCAACCACCACGGTAAGCTCGAGCAACACCCGTGGTTCGCCGAGAAAAAAGGCGCTGACTGGCATCGAAATCGCGGCGAGTATTGATGCCAGCGATACGAACCGGCTGGCGTAGAAGGTACCCGCCCAAATGGCCGCGCCAATCGCCACGGCGAGCGGCATCAGCACGAGCAGTCCGCCGGATGCAGTGGCCACGCCTTTGCCGCCGCGGAATTTCGTGAAGCAGGAAAAGCTGTGGCCAAGCAGCGCACCGATCAGCCCGGCGACGGCCATGCTGGTCGCGGCAGCTTCGGCCGTCGTGAATGAAATCGAAAGCGAGGTGGCCTCGCCCGCGCCCGACCTGGTCAGATGAAACAGAGGCCAGGCGGTCGCGGCGGCGCCTTTGAGCGCGTCCAGTGCGAATACCAGATTGCCCGGGCCGCGGCCGAGCACCCGGCGGACATTCGTCGCGCCAGGATTCTTGCTGCCGTGCTCGAAGATGTTCACGCCCTTCGAGCGCGCCACGAGGTACCCAAACGGCAATGCGCCGAGGAGATACCCAATCACGAGCGCGAGCAGGAGCGACGTTAGCATGGCTGGATGCACACCTCAGCTCACCTCGTCGTGAATAGATTCCATCACCGACCCCTGGCTCGGCCTCAGTGCTCGCGGTGACCAGATGGGGCACTTCATAGCTGCACGAACTTCGCCCACTTGATCGCGGGGTGATTCTTGATCTCTTTCCGGGCCTTCTCGCCCGGCTCCGTGTCGACGCGTACCACCATGTAGGCCGTGCCGCCGGGCGTCAGCCGCGACAGCGACATGTCGGCGATATTGACCTGGTTGTTGCCGAGGATCGTGCCGACGCTGCCGACCATGCCAGGCTGGTCGATGTTCTCCAGGACCAGCAGCTTGCCGTCCGCAATGACTTCCACTTCGCGTCCATTGACGCTGACGATTCGTCGCTCGTTGGCCTTGCCGATCAACGTGCCCGCGGCGGAAAAAATCGTGTTGTCGGGCGTGATCGCCTCGACCTGGAGCAATTCGCTATAACCCGAGTCATCGGTCGACTTGATGACCTCCGCGCGAATGCCCAATCGCTCGAGCAGCACCGGCGCGTTGACGAAATTGACGGCCTCACCGCTGATCCGCCGCAGGAAGCCGCGTTCGATCGCGCGCGTCACAGCATTGCCGTCGAGGTCGACGAGCTTGCCCCAATAGGTGATGCGCAACTGCGCGATCTGCGCGGGCGCGATCTGCTGCACGAGCGTGCCCAGCTTGGCGCCGAGATCGAGATACGGACCGAGCACTTTCATCATCGCGGCGTCGATCGACGGGACGTTGACCGCGTTGCGAATCACACCGCCGTTCAACACGTCGGCGATCTGTTCGGCGATTTCGATTCCGACCGATTCCTGCGCCTCGGCGGTCGAGGCACCGAGGTGGGGCGTGAGAACCACGTTTGGCAGGGTGCGAAATTCGCTGTCCTTCGCGAGTGGCTCGTCCTCGAAGACATCGAGCCCGGCGGCGGCGACCTGACCGCTTTTCAACGCCGCGAGCAAAGCGGTTTCCTTGATGATGCCACCGCGCGCGCAGTTGAACAGCCGCACGCCCTTCTTGCACTTCGCCAGCGCCGCCTCGTCGATCATGTACTTGGTGTCGTCCGTCAGCGGCATGTGCACGGTGATGTAATCCGACTGCCGCAGCAGATCCTCGAGCGAGGCCCTCTCGACCTGCATGGCCTTCGCGCGACTGGGCGCCAGATATGGATCGTAGGCCAGCACACGCATGCCGAAAGCCTGGGCGCGCTTGGCGACTTCGCCGCCGATTCGGCCCAGACCAACGATGCCGAGTGTTTTGCGAAACAGCTCGATGCCCGCGAAACTCTTTCGATCCCATTGCCCCGCTTTCATCGATGCAGCTGCCTGCGGCACCGGACGGGCACCGCACAGGATGTGGGTAAACGTGAGCTCCGCCGTGGCGATCGTGTTACCCGCGGGCGTGTTCATGACCACCACGCCGTGTTCGGTGGCGGCCTCGACATCGACGTTGTCCACGCCAACGCCCGCCCGGCCCACGACCTTCAACAGGGGCGCGGCCTTGAACACGTCCGCCGTGATCTTCGTTTCCGAACGCACGGCAATGGCGTGCACATCCTTCACCAGTTCGAGCACTTTTTCGGGGGACGAGCCGTAGGCCTCGACCACTTCAAAGCCTGGCT
>JBBRCR010000007.1:0-49357 GCA_038204695.1 Opitutales bacterium
AAGCTCGTTCGCATCCCCACTGCCTCGGCCAGTCGCATCCGGCGATCGATCCTTGCGAGATAGCTCGACCGTTCGGCTTCGCCATCAAGGCCGGCCAAAGGTCCGATACTGACGCGAATCACCTGAACATTCGCTCCGGAACGAACCATCCGCCGGTAGTCATCGGGCTCATATTCAAGCTTCCCCCCACCGTCCTCCATGATGACGACATACCCCTTGGGGTTGAAAGGCCGTTGAAATATCTTCCGTCTGTATCTCTGAGCCAGCACCCGCCGTAGTGCAGCGGTTGAGAACGCAGGCATACATGGCAACCGAGTGCGAGCGCGAGAAAGAGAAGGAGCTTTGCCCCGCGGTCTTGGAATTTCATCAGGGTGCGTTCGTACGGACGCGACGCCGGCGGCTCCGGCGCACGGTGTCCATCATACTTTCGCCAGCGCCGTCAGATCGACCGTCCGCCAAAGTTCCCGCGTCGTGCCGGAATACATCTTCGCCGTGACGTTCGATCCATTCACGGTGACCACCGCGTAACCTGGCAGATCCGCGTATTCGAAGGCGTGCACAAATTTCCGCTCGGACTCGTAGACCGCGCGACGCTCCGCCTCGTTCGACGGCGAGAAATTCGGCTCCACCCGAATCTGGTCGGGCGTGTAGCTCGCGAGTCCGCTGAGTTGGTCCTTCGGCTTGGCCGTCGGCGCGTTCAGCACGCTGCTCAGCGCAAATTGGGCGAAACGCCCCCGGCCCGCGCTCCGGGAAAGCGTGTTGAATTTGTGGATATGGCCGCCGATCACCAGCGCGTGCTGGTCTCCGAGGAGCGTGAGGAATTTCTCGCGGCGGGCTCGATCCTTCCCGCTCGAAAAAACATGCCACGTGGCGCGGGCGCCGTAGGGCACAACCGGCGGATGCACGATGACAAACAGATGATCGGCCGTGCGTTTCGCTGCGACCGCTTCGAACCACTCCAGGCTCGCGCTCGCCTCGTAGGCGTCGAAGAACGCGAACTGCGCGGCGCCGGACTCGACGGTGTAGCGCGCGTTTTTCAACTCGCCGCCTGAGGGTGACACCAACCGCGCCTGCTCGGTGAGAAACGGGTGAAAGACCTGGCCAAAAGCCGCCACCGCGCCCGGGCCGGTGATGTCGTGATTGCCCTTGGTGAACAGAAAAGGCGCACCGAGCTGCGCGTCACGAATGAACGCCAGCGCCTCGGTGTTCTGACGGAGCGCCAGCTCATCGCTGCCACAAAGGCCTTCCACGAGATCGCCGGCCTGCAGCACAAACGCGACGCGCGTGGCCGCCGAGCGGTTGAGTTCGCGGACGACATTGCGGACGGAGGCGAATAACGCGGGGCTGACCTCGCGCGAAATCCGGCTGTAATTTTCAATCTGCGAAATATCGTTCGGCTTGTCCTTCTTCACCCACGTCATGTCGTGGTGCTCGAGCCGGTCGAAATGCAGGTCGCCGAGCAGCACGAATGAGAATGCGTCTTTGCTGCGCGCTGATTCGGCTGCTGGCATCCAAGGCGCCGCCAGCGCAACACCGGCGGCGACGGAGGTGTGGTGAAGGAATTCGCGACGGGTCAACCGATGGGGCATGCAGCGAACAAAGCCCAAAAGCCCTCAAACCCAATAAGAAATTCCACCCGGGGCGGAGATCCATCTGCGGCCGGTGCCCAGTTGGAACAATCGTATCAACGGAGCGCGTACGAAGCATTCGGCGGCTTCACGTATCGGCTGCAACTCAACGTGAGAAATGTGCTCAACGAAGACGACGTGATCCCGGTGACGGCGTTGACGACCGGCCAGGTGGTGAAGCTCGCGACCGTGGAACCGCGGGTAATCGTCGTCACGTTCGGGGTGAACTTCTGAGCGACGCCATCCGGGGTGGCCCGAGCGTCCCGCCCGTGTTGTTCGTGTGCGCAACACTTACAGGCGTCCCGCCATGCCTTCATACACAAGTCGCGTCATGTTACGCTGAACTTGGGCGGGACGCCCATATTGGTATACCTACGACAAACACGGGCGGCACGCCCATGCCACGTCAATCCCACGCGCCGGACGCGCATGCCAACTCGAACCAGCGCACGATGTCAGGGGTTGGCTGCAATTCCATGTGCAGGCCGTGCTCGGCGTGGCATGGGCGTCCCGCCCATGTTCTTCGTCCCACGGGCGGCCCGCCCGTGGCTGACGATGGGTATAAAGGAATGGCGTCCCGCCCACGTCCACCGCCTCGAGTGGACGGCAAATCGATTGATCGCGCCTACGCTTGCCGCACCAACTCCTCCACGAATCGCCGCGCTTTCCGCGCCTCCGCGGTGACCTGCGCCACCGTGCCGGGCGCGAGACACTCGATGATCAGCGGGCCGCCCAGGAAACCGCCCCGACGAAGTCCCGCGAACACTTTCGGGAAGTCCACTTTGCCGGTCCCCGGCGTGACGCTGACCTCCTTCGGCGGCCGGAAATCCTTCACGCTCATGCCGAGCACGAGACCCGCGACAGCATCGACGTCATTCACGGGATCGAGCCTCCCGTCCGAGTAGTAGAAGATGTTTCCCGGATCATACCAGACGCCAAGTTTCGACCGCCCCACCGTCATGATCAACTCCCGGCATTGCGCCCCTGTCGCGTTCGTGCCGCCGTGTGGTTTGACACTGAACGACACTCCTTTTTCGCGCGCGTAATCGCTGCATTCCGCGACGACACGATAATAGTTGCCCACCATTTCCGCCCGGCTGGTTCCTCCGAGCAGAAGTCCGGGGCACGCACAAAGCGCCACGTTGTCGACCAGCCGCTTCAGCGCAACGATGCCCTCCGGCACGGAGTTCTTCGTCAGGAAGTTGCCGCCGTAAATCGACGCGATCTTCAATCCGCGTGATTTCGCTTCGACCGCCATGCGGCCGACCTGATCCGGCGGAGTGTCGGGACCCACGATGACACCGCTTTTCGCCGTCATCAGCCCCGCATAGGTGAAGCCGGCCTCGGCGATCCCATCGAGCGCCACACGATATTCGTGGTCCGCCCATGGCCGCGTGTAACAGCCAATCTGCCAGCGCGGTTCGGCGGCCGCACGGGCGACGGCCGCGCCCGCTGCCGCGAGGGCGATTCCGCCCATGAAACGCCGGCGCGTCATCCGCGACGGAGCAGAACTCGAAACAGGTGAATCATTCATGGTCAGGCGGCGCTGGAGGCAGGGCGGATCGTGCGGGTGCGATGATCATAGGTGGTCTTGCGACCGGTGCGGAACGATTCCTGAGCCATCAACACCGCGACGGCGTGCTGGTAACCAGCCTCAATCGGCGCGTGCGGCGTGCCGCCGGTGCGCATGCATTGCAGCCAATCGAGGAAATGATCCGGCCGCTCGACGAGCGGGACGGGATTGTCGCCGCGGAGTTTGCCGTCGCGCCGCGGGCCACCTTCCGGGCTGAAAGTGGGCGCGCTCCAGTTGTCGACCTTCAGCACGCCCTTTTCCGCGTAGAACTTCCGGACGCTGCCGTAGCCGTTGCCCATGTTGTTCGAACTACTGACGAGAAACCCCTCGGGATAAATCCAGGTGGCCTGCGCGCAGTCGGGCAGGGTGAACCCATGTTCATCCTTCCAGGTGAACGTACCCTGCATGCACACGCACGACTCCGGGAATTTCGCTCCCGTGATGAAATGGACCATATCCACAAAGTGGGCACCGAGACCGCTGATCGGTCCGTGCGAAAAATCCGCGTAGCCATACCAACCCGAATACACGTCGGCCCGGAACGGGCGCATCGGCCGGTCGGCGAGAAACTCCTGCCAATCGACGTCTTCACTCCTCACGTCCTTGAGATACCGATACCAATAGGGCCGGTCGCTGTTGCGACACTCCTCGATGCGTGACCAGCGGCCCAACGTCCCGCTCTTCGCCAGCTCCCTTGCGCCGACGATGCCGGGCAGACTGCGAATCTGCGTGCCAACCTGGACCGCGGTTCCCGCCGCCTTCACGGCGTCGACCGCGCGCACGAGCCGATCCATTTCCATCGCGAGCGGCTTCTCGACATAGATGTGTTTTCCCGCGCGGGCCGCCGCCTCGAGATGCGTCGTGTGCACATGGTCCGGCGACGCAATCATGACGGCGTCAATGCCGTCCCATGACAACAGCTCGCGGTACGAGGAGCACTGCCGCGCATCGCGTCCGAACCAGGTCTTCACCTTCGCGTTCGCCTGTTCGCGGGCGATACGCCAGGGATCGGCCAGGGCGACGATTTCAAAATTCGTCGTCTGGACATGTTTGTAGACGCCTTCCATGTGCGCGTTGCAGCCGCGATCGCCGCAGCCGATGATGCCGATGCGAATGCGGTCGTTCGCGCCGATGGAGCGCCGGCGCTCCGCAGCGGACAACGACACGCGGGAAGCGAGCGTCGTACCGAGCGCGAGCCCGGCAGCAGTTTGAAGGAATTGTCGCCGTGGCAGTGACGGCGGGGCGGAACATGCTTGATCGTTTTTCATGGCGGAAGGGCCCGTGGGTTGATCGGGCCGGCATCAAGGCATGTGGGAAAAGAACGTACGACAGCGGCAGACCTTTCACGGCGCCGTCATCTGTCCGGAACCGTAACGGGCGAAGAGCGCTTCGGGAAGCCGCGATTTGCCGGGATCGCGATGTCGCTGGTATGCTCCATGATTGCCTGAATCGCGGCGGTGGCTTCGTCTCGTGGCGTGGCCAATTCCTCCTCTCCCGCATCCGAATCACCCGCCGCCCGGCTGGTCAGGCAAATCGAGTTCATCGCGGAATGCGACAAACTGAAGGACATCTTCCGGCAGACGATCACGATGCAGAGCCGCCGGCCGGAAAACGACGCCGAGCATTCGTGGCACCTGTGTCTCTGTGTGCTCGTTCTGGCCGAACACGCGAATCACGCCCAGCTCGACGTGCTGCGCGTGCTCAAGATGCTCATTGTCCACGATCTGGTGGAGATCGATGCCGGTGACACGTTTGCTTACGACGTGGTGGCCATGGCGAGCCAGCACGAGCGGGAAGCCGTCGCCGCGGATCGAATCTTCGGGCTGTTGCCGGCGGATCAAGCCGGCGAATTCCGCGCGTTGTGGGATGAATTCGAGGCGAAGGAAACCTCTGAGGCGAAATTCGCCACGGCCGTCGATCGCTTTCAGCCGATGTTGCTCAACTGCCGGACTCAGGGCGCGGCGTGGAATCGCCACGGCATTACGCAGGACCGCGTCGTCGCGCGCAACCGGCACATTGCCGACGGCTCCGCCGAGCTGTGGCGCTACGCGGAACAAATGGTGCAGGCGGCCGTCGATGCCGGCCATCTCGGTCGCGCGCCCAAACCAGCGGGGTAAGCTGCTGGCAGCACGGGCGGCCAGCGCGCTCACTCCACGCATTCCGTTCGAAAGGTTGATTCCGGCCGGCATCCCCACTCACCTCGAAACCCCATGACCCGTTTCCACCCACCTCTCGTCTTGGCGGCCGTGTGCGCGCTGCACGGAATTCCGCGGCGGCCCGCCGCCACGATCCCGCCCGTCATCGGGATTGGGCGCTTAATCGGGCGCATCGGGCATGATCACCAGCCGCACCATCGATCGCCACGAACGGCATCATCCGCGCTAGCGAAATCCTTGTGATTAAGGCCGCCGTTTTCGGGATGGAGCTGACGGGCGTTTCGTGGGTTCCGGAATCGGCCCTCCGGCGGCTCGCACCCCCGCTTGTCTCCACCGTATGGCCCCTGCATCATCCCCGCGATTGAACCAGCAACTTTGCCGCTTCTTCGTTCTCGCCCTGGGCGCCGCGGTCTGGGACGCGGGTGGCACCACCGTTCCCGGGGCGGGCCGCGACCGGCCGTATTCGGAAAAGGAATATGCCCAGGGGTATCGTGAACATGCCGTCCTGGCGAAACCCCGGCCCGATCGCCGCACCACGGTGGACGCGGAGGAGCGGCGCGAAGGCCTGCGGGTGGCGCGGCACTTCGAACGGTTCAACGGCCTGCGCGTGCTCGAGTTGGACTCCACGGATTCCGCGGATCGCGCGATCGCCCGGCTGCGCGCCACCGGACGCTACGAATTTGTCGAACCCGATTACCTCCGTCGCGCCGCCATCGTACCAAACGAGAAGAAATTCGCCGACTTGTGGCCGTTGCTCAACACCGGCCAGCTGAGGGGCAGGCCCGGCGCCGACATCAAGGCGACGCAGGCCTGGGATATCCGCCGCGAGGCGCCCGAGGTGATTGTCGCGGTCATCGATACGGGCGTGAATCTCACCCACACCGACCTGGCGCCAAATCTCTGGCGAAATCCCAGCCTCACGGCCGGTTTCAACGATCTGCACGGTGCGAGTTTCACGGGCCGAAACGGCCGGATGACCAGTGGCGATCCGTCGGATGACGCGGGTCACGGCACGCATGTGGCCGGCATCATCGGAGCAGTGGGCAACAATGAAGGCGGCATCGCGGGGGTCGCCTGGAAGGTGCAGATCATGGCGCTCAAGTTTCTGACGGCCGACGGCGAAGGCAGCGGTTCCGATGGCATCGCCTGCATTGACTATGCGATCCAGCACGGTGCGCATATCATCAATGCGAGCTACGGCGACGACAGTGACGCGTCGCTTTCGCAAGCCGAGCTGCAAGCCATCGCCCGCGCCCGCGATCAGGGCATCATCTTTGTGGCGGCTGCCGGCAACGAAACGGCGAATCTGAATGTGTCCCCCCATTTTCCAGCCAGCCTGCCTCTCGACAATATCGTGAGCGTGGGCGCCTCCACCCGTGAGGATGACCTGGCGCTCTTCTCGAATCACGGCGCCGTGGTGGATCTGTTTGCGCCGGGTTACGACATCGTGTCGCTCGACTACACCAGTCCCGATGGCGGCACGTCACTCAAGAGCGGCACGTCCATGGCCGCGCCGCATGTGGCCGGCGCGCTGGCGTTGCTCAAGGCGCAGTATCCGACGGACAATTACCGGCAACTGATCAACCGCCTGTTGCGCGGCGTGGATGTGGGCGGAAAATTCGTCGGCCACACGCAGACGAACGGCCGGTTGAACTTGCTACAGGCGCTCACGACCACGAGCAACCGCCCGTTCAACGATGACTTTGCCAGCCGGCCCCGATTGGGCGGCGACAACGTTTCGCTTCGCAGCAACAATGCCGGCGCCTCGGCGGAAGCGGGCGAACCCGCCCATGCCGGCAGCGCCACGGGCGCGAGTTTGTGGTGGGAGTGGACCGCCGCGGGCAGCACGCCCGTGACCATATCCACCGCCGGCACCGCTTACGACTCCACCCTCGCGATCTACACCGGTGGATCACCCGGCGCCCTGACCCTCGTCGCATCGAACGACAACAGCGGCAGCTTGTTCACCAGCTCCGTCAGCTTTGTCTCCGTGGCGGGCACCGCGTACCAAATCGCCGTGGACGGCAGGAACGCCGCAAGCGGCCTGACCCTGCTCACCGTCCAGGCCGCCCCGGCCAATAATGATTTCGCGACGGCGATGACCCTGACGGGGCCGTCGGCTCGCGTCACGGGGACGAATGCCCTCTGCACGCGCGAGCCGGGCGAGCCGCCGATTCTCGGCAACGCCGGTGGCACCTCCTTGTGGTATCGTTGGACGGCGCCGAAAAGCGGCCGCTTCGCCGTCTCCGCTTTCACCGTCGATTTCGACCCGCTTGTCGCCGTCTACACCGGCACCGCGCTCACCGCTCTCTCGCTGGTCGGCGCAGGGGATAACAGCGGCTTCGATGGCTCGCAACGACCGAGCCTTTGCCGCTTCGATGCAATCGCGGGCACGACCTACTTCATCACGATTGATGCCAAGCCCGCCGGTATTGGGGCGTCGAATACGGGCGAGTTCACCCTCAGTCTGGTGGACTCGCTCTGGCAGGTGGCCACCGGCCGCAGCGGTGCGACGGGTGATGCGGTCACCGGCGCGCCGGCGGTCGCGCCGGACGGCTCGATCTATTTCGGCAGTATCGATCGATCGGTGTATGCACTAAATGCGGACGGCTCGCTGCAATGGACCTTCGCCGCGGGTGGCGGGATCGATACCGCCTCCCCGGCCATCGCGACAGACGGAACGATCTACGTCGGCACCACCACGGGCCGGTTCCATGCGCTCACCCCGACCGGCACCCAGCGATGGGTGCGCGACTTTGGCAGCAGTTCTTCGGCGTCGAACAGTCCGGCCATCGCCGCGGACGGCACTTTGTATGTAAAAATTGGTGACGGGAAGCTTCATGCCCTCGATCCGGTCACCGGGGCCACGCGGTGGTCGTTTGACGTCAACGGCCGCCAAACCTATGCGAGCCCGGTGATCGCCGCCGATGGCACCATCTACCAGGGCTCCGACGACCGCAGCGTTTACGCATTGAATCCGGACGGCACGCAGAAATGGCGGTTCGAGACCGATGCGACGGGCGAGGTCTATTCGACGCCGGCCCTCGACAGTGCCGGCAATCTCTACTTCGGGGTGCTGAACTCGGGGAAATTCTACTCGGTGAACCCGGCCGGCCGGCAGCGCTGGGTGTATACCGGCTCGTTCGAGAGCATCAGCTCCTCCCCCGCCCTCTCGGGTGACGGCCGCACGGTTTACTTTGGGTCCTACGATCGGCGGCTCCATGCATTGGATACGGCCACGGGCGCCGCGCGCTGGACGTATCCGTTCGCCAACGAAGTTCGGGCCAGTTCCCCGGCGGTCGACGTCAAAGGCGTCGTCTATATCGGCTGCAACGACTACAAACTCTATGCGGTCGGGGCGGATGGAAACCTCGTGCGCACGTACGACACCGGCGGAGTGGTCCGCTCAAGCCCCGCCATTGCCGGCACCAAGCTTTACGTCGGGAGCAACGATCGAAAACTCTATGCGTTTGAGATTGGGGCCGGCTCCGCGGGCGGCAACTGGCCACAATATCGCGCCAATCCGCGGCGGCTGGGCCGCGCGTTCGCTGATCCGCTCGTGATCACCGTGCCGCCCCAGGCGGAAGTCGCGGCCATCGGGTGGCCGCTGACCATGGCGGTCGTCGCCACGGGTCAGAATCCCCTAACGTATCAGTGGTCCAAGGACGGCACCGCGATTCCGGGCGCGACGAGCGCCACGTTCACCGTCGCGTCCTCCGGTGCGGCGAACGCGGGCAGCTACACCGTGACGGTTACAAGTCCCCAGGGTTCCCTCACCAGCCCTCCGGCCACCGTGCGAGTGGAGCCGCCGAAGTCGGGCCGGCTGGTCAATCTATCGGTGCGCACCAACGCTGGCACCGGGTCGCAGACCCTCATCGTGGGCTTCACTGTGGTGGGCTCACCGGACAAGGCGTTCCTCATTCGCAGCATCGGCCCCTCCCTCGCGCAGTTTGGCCTCACGGGCGTGCTGGCGGACCCGCGACTCGAGCTCTACTCGGGTTCGAGCGTTCTGATGACAAATGACAACTGGGGATCCCAAAGCGGCGGCGGCTCGGCTTCCTCGGTGGCGAATGCCTTTACCGCAACCGGAGCATTCCCACTCGACCTCAGCTCCACCGATTCCGCCTTGGTGCGCGCGTTCAGTCCCGAGGGTTACACGGCGCAAGTTTCCGGAGCGACGGGCACCGGCATTGCGCTGGCGGAACTGTACGATACCGCTCCGGACGCCGGCGCGCGACTCGCCAACGTTTCCGCCCGCGCGCAGGTGGGGTCCGGCGGTAACATTCTGATCGCGGGGTTCACGGTTTCCGGGAACCTTCCCAAACGCGTGTTGATTCGCGGCATCGGGCCGGCGCTCACGCAATTCGGTGTCACCGGCACGCTCCGGGATCCGCGGCTCGAACTGTTTCGCGGCACGGTTCGCATTCGCGAAAACGATGACTGGTTTGGCACGGCCGATTTGTCGGCAACGTTCGCGCAGGTGGGCGCGTTCGCGCTCGTGAATCCCGCAAGCCTGGACGCCGCGCTGCTGGTCGAACTCGCTCCTGGCAGTTACACGGCGCAAGTCAGCGGGGTGAACAACACGATCGGCGTCGGCCTGATCGAAGTATACGAACTGCCGTGAGCAATGACTGCCCACTCGCTGTGTCCCTTGTCGAGTCCTGACCACAAGTTGAAACGCCGGTCGGAGACACGGCGCTACTCCCAGGCAGGCATCAGCATCGGTCCTCAGTCCTGCCGTCGTGTTGTCAGCCATCCGCCGTCCGCCGTCTGCCGTCCGCTTACTTCCGCCCGCCGCTGACTTGGCGCGCGAACTTCTCCACGGCGGAATCCGGCAGGACCAGCCGCCAGCCATCGGAGGAGCGATGCAGCAGAAAATTGTCGTCCTTGATATTCCCCTGCACATCGGAGAAACGCATCCGCACCCCGACGTCGTCGGCGGAGATCGCCCGCTGCCCGAGGATTTGCATCCCGCCGAGTTTATCCGCGTCCTTGGCAATCATCAGCGCGATCAATTTTTCCGGCGAACCGTACTCTTTGCGCGTGGCATCTGAAAGTCCCGCGAACCAGGCATCCGCCTTCGCCCGCGCGGAGGGCGGAAAAGTCAGCGCTTGCGCCAAAGTCTCGATTTCGCCGCCCACCGCCGCCCACATCAGCGTTTCAGCCGTGGCTTCCGGTGTTCCCTTGCCCGCATTCTTGATCGCGCTCGTCGGCATCAAATCGGTCGCGATCGCGCTTTGCGCTTCGAGTGCGTTCTTGGCCTGGGCCGCCTGCGCCAGCCGCGTGATCTGCTGCGTGCTTTGACGGAGTGCCACAATCTCTTCGCGCAACTTCGCCAAATCCTCATTGGCCATCTCTCCCCGCTCCGCGATGACGATGCCCTCCGCCGCCGGCGTTGCCGGAGCCGCAGGCTTCGACGGCTCACGCCTCGCCGCCGCGACGGCCATGTGCACGTCCGTGCGCAACATGGCGATTTCGCGGCGCAGTTTCGCGTTGTCGTCTCGTTGCGCGAGAAATGCCGCCGCCACCGCGACGCCCGCCACTGCTAAGCCGAAACCCACGCCAAGCTTGCTCATGGTCCGATCGTGTCACGATCCACTGACGCGGCGAGGATTCATTTGCCGCCGAGTTTCTTCCAGTGCGCCGCCACCGCGGCCTGCACGTCTCCGAGGTCGAGCCCGAGCTTTTTTGCCTCGACGATGAGCCACTCGAGTTCGGCCCCGAGCAACTCCAAGCGCTCTTTGCGCCCGCCCGGTTCCCGCGGAGCAACCAGGCTGCCGACCGCTGGGGTCGTCACCAGGACACCCTGGCCCACGAGGGCCGCGACGACCTTGTGGGCGGTGTTCGGATTGATCCGCAATTCCTGGCTGAGCAAGCGCACCGACGGAAATTTGTCACCCGGTCGCAGTTGTCCGACGACCACCGCCTTCTTCACCGCGAATAAAATTTGCTCCGCTACGGGCAGCCCGGATTTCAGGTCGACCGAGAACGGAAGCATGCTGTTCTATGTGCACTAGTACAGATAGGACACAAGTCGAAACACCTCGCCGGTCCCTCGCTGCCGTCCCGATGAATTTCGATCGGCAATGCCTCAAGAAAAACCTTTCCAGTCCCGCCTCCACGCGTCACAACCGATTTCGGTGGGGACGTCCAAGCGCATCGGTCCGGTGGAGATTCAGGCCGCCATAATGCGGCTCGCCCACGCCATTGCCGAACGTCATCCCGCCGCGGAGAACCTCCTCCTGCTCGGAATCGCCAATGGCGGCATCGAACTTGCGCACCGCATCGCGCGGCAACTCGCCGGCCCGGAGCGACGGCCGGCGGTCAAGGCGGGTTCGCTCGATGTCTCTTTCCATCGCGACGACATCGGCCAGCATCCCATTCCCAAGGAATTCGCGCCGACGCACATTCCGGACGACGTCAACGGCGGCACGATCATTCTCATCGACGACGTCCTTTTCTCCGGCCGCACGATCAAGGCCGCGCTGGACGAGCTTTTTGATCACGGCCGGCCCGCGAAGGTGGAACTCGCGGTACTCGTGGATCGCGGTGGCCGGCGTCTGCCGCTCGCGGCCGATTACGTCGGACTGGTGCTTGCGGCGAACGACCAGGAAAAAGTCGTTGTGACCCTCGATCCCAAACAGCCGAAAAACGATGCGATTCGCATCGAACCGGCCAGTCGCCCGGTTCTGCCGGAACCGGCTTAATTCGATTCCGCCCATGCCCTGGCACCGCCGCCACCTGCTCACGCTCGAGGAACTCTCGCTCGCCGAAATCGAGCAAGTGCACGCCACCGCCGCCGCGTTCAAGCGCACGATGAAGCGCACGGTCAAAAAAGTGCCGGCGCTCCGCGGCAAGACGATCGTCAACCTTTTCCTCGAGCCGAGCACGCGCACGCGCATGGCATTCGACATGGCGGCCAAGCGGCTGAGCGCCGACGTGATCTCCTTTGACGCCGCGAGTTCCAGCACGACCAAGGGCGAGACGCTGCGGGACACCGCCCAGAACATCCAGGCGCTGCAAGCCGACATGATCGTGTTGCGGCACTCGGCGTCGGGCGCGCCCCTTTACCTTTCCCGGATCCTCGACATTCCGGTCATCAATGCCGGCGACGGCGCGCACGAGCATCCTTCGCAGGGACTGCTCGACACGTTCACGATGCTGGAACACTTCGGCTCGTTGCGCGGCCGCAAGGTCGCGATCCTCGGCGATATCCTCTTCAGCCGAGTCGCCCGGTCCAACATCCATGCGCTCACCAAAATGGGCGCCGCGGTGACTCTGGTGGGCCCGTCGACGCTGGTGCCCCACTGGTTCACCGACCTCGGCGTCAAGGTCTCGCGGGACTTGAAATCCGCGCTGGCCGATGCCGAAGTCGTCATGCTGCTTCGAATACAGCATGAGCGGCAGGCCTCCGGGTTGTTTCCCTCACTCGGCGAATACACGAGCATGTTTGGCTTGAACCGGACGCGCGCATCCTGGCTCAACCCGAAGGCCATCATCATGCACCCGGGCCCGATCAACCGCGGCGTCGAGATTGACAGCGAACTCGCCGATGGAAACCGCAGCGTGATTCTTCAGCAGGTGACCAACGGCATCGCGGTCCGCATGGCCGTCCTGTATCTCTGCGCCGGCGGACAGCCGGAGCATGTGACGCCGGTGGACTGATGAACCCCCTCCTGGTTGCCCGTCTTTCCGGCCCGCTCACCAGCGGGGTTCTGTTTCCCCACGACCAGCCGCGGAAGAAGGAAGCACCCAGCTAAGGAACTACCATGCCCGCTCTCTGGATACGCCATGCCCGCGTCATCGATCCCGCTGCCAAGCGCGACGAGGTGGGCGACCTGTTCATCGAAAACGGAAAGTTCGTGCCAACGCTTTCCGCCACCGCCCGCAAGCGCGCGCGCACGATCGACGCGCGCGGCCTGGTCGCGTGTCCCGGCTTGGTGGATATCCACGTGCATTTCCGGGAGCCGGGCCAGACGCACAAGGAGACGATCGCCACCGGGACCCGTGCGGCGGCCGCGGGGGGATTCACGACCGTCGTGTGCATGCCGAACACGTCGCCGGTCGCCGACAACGTGGGCACGATCCAGTTCATGAAGGACGCCATCGCGCGCGACGCGGTGGTCAAGGTGTTCCCGACCGGCTGCATTACCGTCGGCATGAAAGGCCAGGCGCTCGCGCCCATCGGTTCGCTCAAGCGGGCCGGCGTCGTCGCGATTACCGACGACGGCGATTGCGTGCAAAGCAACGACCTGATGCGCCGGGCCGTCGAGTATGCGCTGATGTTCGACCTGCCGGTGATGGATCACTGCCAGGATCAATCGATGACGCAGGGCGCGGCCATGAACGAGGGAGTGGTGTCGACCCGGCTCGGCCTGCGTGGCTGGCCGAATGCGGCCGAGGACATCATCGTGGCCCGCAACGTAATCATTTCTGAATACACGGGGGCGCACATCCATCTCCAGCACATCTCGTCGCGTTTTTCGGTCGACGCCATCCGCCGCGCCAAGACCCGCGGCACGCGCGTCACCGCCGAGGCGACGCCGCATCACATCGCGCTGACGGAGCAGGCCCTCGGCACGTACGATCCGAATTTCAAGATGAATCCGCCGCTGCGCACGGAAACGGATCGCCAGGCGTTGATTGAAGGGTTGCGCGACGGCACGCTCGATATCATCGCGACGGATCACGCACCGCACACCACGACGGAAAAGGATCGGGAATTCGATTTCGCGCCGAATGGCATCATCGGGCTCGAGACGGCGCTGCCGGTGACATTGGGGGTGCTGGTCCGCGAAAACAAATTCAAGCTACCGCGGGTAATTGATTTGATGACACGCCAGCCGGCGCAGCTGCTCGGGCTGGCCGCGGGCACGCTCGCGGACGGGGCGGATGCCGATCTCTGCCTCCTGGATCCGGACGAGACGTGGCGCTACGACGCGTTTGCGGGGCAAAGCAAGTCGAGCAACTCACCCTGGCACGAACAATTGCTCACCGGCCGGGTGAAAAAGACGATCGTGAACGGCCGCGTGGTGTTCGACGGGCAGAAGATTGTGGGGTGACGGGACGAGACGGCCGAGGCGCGGCGGAACGTGACAACCGCCAGGCGGCGACCCAGGCGGGACGCCGGCGTCACCAGCACGGTTGGCATTGCGCGCGGCTGCGTTTTCCGGCGCACTGGCATTGATGTCGGCATTTTCATATGTCGTGGCTGCACTCGAACTGGGGATGGTCCTGACCGGGCTGGTGCTGCTTTGGCGGCTGGGGTTGAGCCCCACCGCACGGTTGCAGCGGACAGAGTCGCCGCTCGAGCCGTGGGAGGCGGCCCTGCCCGCCTTCCTGCTGTTTTTCGCCTTCATCTTTCTCGCTACAATGGTTATGGCGCTGGGGGCGCAGATGCTCAGCCGGACCCTCGGGCTGACCGGCGATGCCTTTAAAATATTCAACGGCGCCGCCGGGCAGTTTGGGATGATAACCGGCGTCATCGCGTACCACTTCGGCGTCGACCGTATTCGCTCCTCCGTTACGCCGATACCAGCGGGTGCGTTTTCCTCCGGGGCGGTCACGTTCCTGGTTTCACTGCCAATCCTGACGGCGGCCGGCTACGCGTGGGAGGCTTTCCTCCGGCTTTCCGGGCTGCCGGCCGATCGTCAGGATCTCATCCGGATGTTTGCCCGCGCCGACTCCGTGTGGCTGGTCGTCGCCATGACGGTTCTCGCGGTGATTGTCGCCCCCGTGGCGGAGGAACTGGTTTTTCGCGCCGGGCTGTTCCGTTATTTCCGCACGCGCATGCCCCGCTCGGTCGCCTTTGCGGCGCCGGCGGTTTTTTTCGCGCTGCTGCATGTCGAATGGCAGACGCTCGAGGGATTCGCCAGCGTCGGTCCGCTGGTGGCGCTGGCCATCGTGTATTCGGTCGCCTACGAGCGCACCGGCCGGATCGGCACGACGATCGTGGCTCATGCGTTGTTCAACCTGAACACGATCGTGATGATTTTTGCGGGGCTGGGGGTCTGACGCTTTCGCCGTGCATCCCTTCACCACCCGCACGGCCGCGTCCGTTTCCGCCCTGGGCGAGGAAAAATTGATCACGGCGATTCGCCGCTGGCTGGGCCGCGCTTCGCCGCGCGCACCCTTTGGCATCGGGGATGATTGCGCCGTGCTGGCGGGCGCGCGCTCCCGCCAACTCATCACGGTGGACCCGGTCATCTATGGCCGGCACTTCGATGCCCGCGTGGCGCCGCGCGATGTCGGAGCAAAGCTGCTCAAGCGCAATCTCAGCGATCTCGCGGCCATGGGGGGCCGGCCCACCGCCGCCGTCCTCGCGTTGACGCTCGACGCGCACGTGAGCGTCACCTGGCTCGAACAGTTCTACCGCGGGCTCGCCGCCTGCGCGCGTCGTTACGGCGTGCCGGTGGTGGGCGGGGATGTGGCGCAGGCGGATGGGGTGCTGGCGGCAAGTCTCACGTTGCTCGGCGCGACCACGGGCCCGCGCGTGCTGACTCGCACCGGAGCGCAATGCGGCGATTTGATCTACGTGACCGGGACCCTGGGCC
Source organism: Opitutales bacterium (assembly GCA_038204695.1). Classification (GTDB taxonomy): domain Bacteria; phylum Verrucomicrobiota; class Verrucomicrobiia; order Opitutales; family Opitutaceae; genus ER46. Next base: position 15,911 of record JBBRCR010000007.1, read on the forward strand.
GGAGTCTCCCCACCGGCCACCACTTCCGGTTTTCCCCCCGACTGCGCGAGGGCGCGTGGCTCGGCCGTCGCCGTGGTGTCCGGGCAATGATGGATGTGAGCGACGGACTGGCGAAGGATCTTCACGCGCTCACCCCGCGCCGCACGATGCCCGCGCTCGTCGCGGCCGACCTGCCGCGTCGCGCCGGCGCCACCACGACCGAGGCTCTCACGGACGGCGAGGACTACGAACTCGTGTTTGTGCTCGCGGCATCCGCTGCGCCGGTGAGCTTCGCCCGGGCCTGGGCCCGCGCGTTTCCACGGACGCGGTTGTCCTGCATCGGTCGATTTGTGCCCGCAGGTGAGCTTCCCGCGGGCGCCGTCAAACTGGCCGGACTCCACGGCTATGAGCATCTCCAGCGCAAGTCGCGCTGACGCCGGCGAGCGCCCGCCCATGGACATCGTGGAACAACTGCGCCGCGGCGTCGTGACTTCCGCAGCGGAGGAGACGCGGGCCGTGGCGGCACAATTTGCAGCCATCCTGCCCCCGGACTCCACGCTGGCGCTGCATGGCACGCTCGGCGCAGGCAAGACCACCTTCGTGCAGGGACTCGCCCGCGGGCTCGGTATCCAGGACGCGGTGACAAGCCCCACCTTCAACATTTTCACGCTTCATCGCGGCCCGATGAACCTGCTGCATCTCGATGCCTACCGCCTGGAGACCACGCGCGAAGTGGACGACTTGCTGCTCGCGGATTTTATGCTTTCGCCCTGGGTGCTCGCAGTGGAGTGGCCGGAAAAAATTGCGGACTGGCTGCCCGCCACCACCCGGCACCTCGAACTCGGCATCACCAGAGACGAACGACACACGCTGCGGCTGCGCGACTGAGGCTCACGCATTTCCGGAACGGCGGGTTTTCGAGCCCGCGTCCGTCGCTCAGATCTGGACGCGTCGCGTGCTCTCGTCCTCAGCCGGGACCGGGGCCGCCGGAGCCTCGGAAGCGGCCGGCGGCGGATCGGACTGAACGGGAGGAGCAGCCACAGGTGCAGCGGCCGGTTCCGGCACGGCGTCGGAGGGGCTTTCGGCCGGCGGCGGTGTATCCACGCCGCCGTGACGTTCAGACGCGGGTTCGTGCTCCGCGGGCGGTGCGCTTTCCGAAGGTGATTGGTTTTCCGAAGGCGCTGGGATTTCCGAGGATGAGGCGGATTCGGCGGGCGGCGACGCTTCCGTGCTGCTGCCGGCCTCGGCCTCGTGCGGTCCGGCCTCGGGCATCGCCTGGGGGGCAACTTCCGGGGCCGCGGGGGCGCTGGCCGGCACGTCGGGAAAGTTTTCCGGATCGTGCTCTTCCGATTCGATTTCCTTCTTCCGCGCCTCCACGACAGCGGGCGGCGCGAACAGCCGGCCATCGATGAATTCGGTGACGTAGCCTTCGCGCACCAGCCACGTCAGGTCGCTTTGCATGCGAACCATCCGGGCGCGGTCATCGATGGACAGATCGGAACCTGGCTTCGCGGCTTCCACCGGCGCGGCGACCTCGGCGGCGGGAGTGTCGCCCGTCGGAGTCATCGAGGGTTGCACGGCTTTGGCCGGTGCGGGTTGGGCAATGCCGAGAAACTTCGGTGCCAGTTCGCTGGCCCGAATCATCGGGTTCGCCTCAATGAACGAAATCAACGCACCGATGCTGTCGGCGAAGGTCTGGCCCGGCACGCGGAATTTTCGCTTTACCGCGCAGACGTACGAGATCCCCTTGGACCCCTTCTTGAAGATGGTGAAATGCTCGCGGCGCAGGCGGCCGCGCAACGCATTCGCCGTATCGAGCGGGAAGCGTCGTTGACGCTCGAGCGCTCCTTCGAGTGCGCGACGGATTTCGCCGGGCGGGATGCTCTCGAGCAGCTTGCCGTGGAAACGGGCGGTTTCGGCGGTGCGCACGACCTTGTCACGCGCATTTGCCATCAGGTACACGCGTGCATCCTCCAGCGTATCGAACGTCGGGGTCACAACGGGCACCACGGCAGGTTTTTCTTCCGGCGGGGCGGCTTCAACCGCAGGCGCGTCGGGAGGCGTTTCGGCGGTAGCCGCCGGCGCGGGAGCCGCCACCGCTTCATTCGCGACGACCGCCGCAGGGCTGACCGCTTCAACGGACCGGCCGAACTTCCAGGTGTAACGAGTGGCCTTCTTCATTTTGGCCAGCCACTGGTTTACCACCTCCGGATCGCGGATCGTCTCAATTCGACTCCGGAAGGCCTCGAACGGCATCCGGGCTACTTTCGCCGCGTAATGCTGCTGCACGATCTGGTTGTAACGGTGGTAATTCGGCGGCCCAAGCAGTTCACCGGTGACGCCACACTTGTTGATGACTTGGAAATTTCCCTTCGGCGGTTCGACTTCGACCTCGGCCATCTCGAAAAACGTGTCGAGATGCTTGCTGAGTACATGCGCCACGGCCGCCTCGTCGCTTTCGAACGGAATGCCGTCGGGGGCAGAAATGTGGAAAACGGGTTTCGGCTTGGGCGCCGCGGCGGGGACCGGAGGTGCGTCTGGCGTGGGCGCTGGCACCGGCGCCGGCGCCCGTGACACCGCCGCTTCAGGACCAGGCTTGTGGGTCATCACCACCACGAACCGATCGGTCTTGGCCACGACGGTGCGCGCAATCTCGAACAATTCGACGGTGCGGCACGATTTCCGAATCGTCTGCACCAGCGTGCTGAAGCTTGAATCCTCCGGGTAAAAGGTCGCGGCGTAATAAGGACTATCATACGGCCCACGTTCCATGGGCGGACGGCCGCCATAACCAAAGCGCGGCCCGCCGCCACCACCGCCGGGACCGTATCCACCTTCTCGCCGCGGCCCGCCGCGGTAATCACCACCACCGCCGCCGCCGCGATACTCGCCGCCCTGGCGTGGCCGCCGATCGCCGGCGAATTCGCGCCGCTCCGGCGCCGCGCCCGGCGCAGCGCCCGGTGCAGCGCCCGGTGCACCACCCTGCCCCGCGCCTGCGGGAGGCGGCGCGTCGCCCGGTCCGGCCGGTCGCCGGAAGGCCGCCCGTCGGTCACGACGATCCGCACCCACACCGCCATCGCGACGATCTTCTCGTCGTGGTCGGTCACCGCCCTCTCCGCGCCCCCGCGAATCAGGCGTGCCGGGCTTCTCTTGAGTCCATTGCGTGCCGAAGCTGAAGCCTTGCAGCTGGCTCAGATCGAGTTTGTTGAAATCCTTGGGAGGATTCTCCTTGGGGGCGTTGTCGTCCATGTATTCCGAGCGGGCGCGAGCCCGCGAAGTTTAGCTGAGTATGCGTATGCGCGGTCGAAATCGGCGCGGAGTGTCCACATCGCACGGGGTGAGTGGCAAGCAGTTTCCCGGTCGAAGCTGCGAGTGGCCAGATATGGGGAAATCCCCCAAATTCAGGGTTGGCGCAAAAAACAACCGCTTTCGCAGCCAGTTTCGCGTCGCGGCAGAGGTTGACATTTGCCGCCACCGAGCCGTCACGGAGCCGCGTAAATTTCAACCAGCACCTCACCGGCCGAGTTGTCCACGCCCGTAATCTGAATGGTGTAGGGTCCGGGATTCAAGGTGAGCAAGGCCGCGCAGTCGGCACTGTTATCCTGGAGGGGAAACGCTCCCACCATGCGAGCCGCCCCGGCCAAATCGCCCTTCGTGCCTTCGGTGGTCCATCCCGTGTTGGTCCGAATCACGGTCTGCCCGGAATAAACCGCCATCGCCGGACGGGGCAGCACACCGGGTACGCCAAACTGCGCCAACCCAGGCCCGACGGCCCGGATGAGGAGCCGCAGAGGCCCGTTGCCGCCAATGGATAGTCCCGGAATGATCGTGGTGCCGGCGGCCACGTGGCCGCGGGTGGACAGGTTCACGAGCGCCGAACGGGGTTCTTCGATCACCGCCTCATAAACCTCCACCAAGGCGGTGCCCGCTCCGCCGTCTGCGCTACCCACCGTGGCGGTATATGCGGCCGGCTGGAGCAACGGCAGAACGACCGCATCCCTGCTCCCGACCGGAAGCGGAAACGCACCGAGTATTTCAGCCGCACCAGAAATCGGCGGGGTCGTGTCGTCGGACCAGTTGTCGTTGAAGCCTCCCGGAATCAGCTCCCCCGTCTGCTGCCGCCGCAACGATAGCGTCGGGTCACCAAGAAAGTCAGAGACGCCGAATTGCTGAAGCGCCGGCCCCACGGCGCGAACCATATAAAACTTTGTCGTCGTACCGCGCACGACAAAGCCCGCAATCAGGTTTGTGCTGCTGCTCAGAGCGGCGCGGGTGGAAAGGTTGATCAAGCGACCTTCACCCTGCGGCGGTGCCACGGCTCCCCGGTGAGACGAATCACCATGGAACATCGGCCAGCTGGAAAACGCGGACAACGCCGCGGCCGGGCTGTTCACCGCATAGATCAACCCATCCAGTGCCGCCACGTAGATCGATCCATCCGCCACCGCGGGGGAAGCGCGCACGAAATGGCTCGTGAGCAGCGACCATTGCTCCGTACCTGCCGGGGTGAACGCGTGCACTCTGCGGTCATCCGCCCCGAAGATGATTGAGCCATCGGCGCGTACAGCTGGAGTGGACAAGATGGGCTGCCCAACGGAGGTGACCCAGCGGACTGACTTGTCGGGATTCAAGGCGTGAAGGTTGGAGTCGAGCGAACCCACATAAATGGTTCCATCCGCGCCAATCGCAGGCCCGCCAAAAATCGCGCCGCCGGTCAGGTATTCCCACTGGCCCACGCCGTCACGAGAAAGTGCATACAGCCGTCCGCCGATGGTTCCAATGTAGACGGTTCCATCCGGCCCGATGGCCGGCGAACCCCAGATGGGGGCATCGACCGCAAAACTCCATCGCTCGCGGCCGTTCGCGTCGACGGCGTACACGCGCCGATTGAAGGAACCAAAATAGATCGTGCCATCGACACCGACCGCCGGAGACGACTCCACGGCCGTTTCGCCGGGACCAAATTGAGGATCGGCAGTCGTCTTTCGCCAAAAGAAACTTCCGTTGGGGTGGATCGCATACAGCCCGGAATCCTGTGCGCCCTCCGTTCGTAAGTCGCCGGCGCCGACATAAATCGTCGCGTCGGAACCGACGGCGGGAGAGCTGACGATGTAATTGAACGCGCCCGTGGAAAAATTCCATCGCGGCGCTCCGTTCGCCGTGTCGAAGGCGTACAATTTTCCGTCCCAACAACCGACATACACGGTGGTACCGTCTCTCGACAAAGCCGGCGAGGAGTCGACGGCGTCCGGCATCGGCGCAGACCACTTGAAGCCGCCACCGCGATCGATGGCGAGCAGCAGGCCGGCGGGGGGAGTGGTGTTGATCGACACGCCAACGTAGATCGTGCCGTCGGGCCCCACGGCGGGCGACGACTCGGTGGAGGTGCGCTGGCCCGCGGAAAAAGCCCAGCGTCGGGAGCCATCGGTCTGCGCACCCAAGTCCGGGCCGCAGCACCACACGGCGAGCAAGCCGAACACAAGCGCCGGCCGCCAGCCGCCCCGGCGGAGTTGAAACCATCGATCACCCATGGACGCGAGGAGCGGAAGTGCCGCACTCACATCAGGGATTCAAGCACCAGTCGGAAGCATGAGCCGCGCCCAGTCGTCCGCACGAGTTCGAGCCGGCCGCCAGCCTGGCGGGCAAGCTGATGGCTGAGCGCGAGACCGAGCCCGCTGCCGCCCGCCTTGGTGCTCGCACACGGTTCAAATAATCGTTCCTGAATGTTCTTCGGCAAACCTGGCCCCTGGTCCTCGATCGTGAACTCGATGTCGCGCCGCAGGTTGATCCAGCCGGAGACGGTCACGCTGGTCTTCGGCGCGCTGGCCTCGATGGCGTTCTGGAGCAGGTTCTGCAAAACGAGGCTCGCGAGATTCGCGCGCCGCGCGGCGATGGAGGTGTGAGTGCCGATTTTTGCCACGAGAGTGATGCCACGATCAGCAGCCATCGGCCGCGCCTTGGCCAGCGCGATCTCGACCACCTCATCCGCCGAAAGTTCAAACAAAGCGTTCGTGTGCTCGTCGCGCAGCACCGCGACGACGTCGTTCACCATCATACGGAGCCGGCGGGTAAGTTCCGTGGCGGCGGCAAGTTCCTCCCCGCTGCCCTCCCGGCCATTCGGCTCCGCTTGATTCGCGACAAACACCTCCAGACCCGCGATCGGATTTTTCATCGCATGGATCAAATGCGCCGTCACGGTACCCAGCGCCGAGGTTTTCGCGGCCAGCACGAGTTCACGGTTGGCCCGCTGCAAGTCATCGGTGCGCGTGCGCAACTCGCGATTCGCCGCGGCCAGCCGGCGAAAGGCCCACGCCAGCGCCAGCAGGATAAGGGCGGTGCCGGCGAGCCACGCCAGCACTCCCTGGACAATCAAGCGGCGATCCAGCGCGGCAAACTCACCCGCGACCGCCCGCCCGTCAGTCCAGAATTGCGCCACGCCTTCGAACAACCGGCCCTCGAGCCGGCGCACCGGCACCCACGCCTCCACCAGCGGCACGGTGGCATTTACGTCGGTCTCCCGCAGCAGCATGCGAATGAGGACCGGCAGGGTGTCCCGCCCATGCAGCCGCGCAATGGTCTCACCCGCCACCAGCCGGGCCCACTCCCCAGGAGGCGGCGGCTCCTCCGACCAGGCAAAAGGTTCGGCGCCGGCAAACTGTCTCCGTGCATCGAATACACGGGCGCCGATCACGCCGCCGAGTTTCGACGCGCGCAGGACCGCGGTGAAAAGCTCGCCCGCCAGACGGTCGATGCCGGCCTCCGACAGACGGGCCGCCTCCGTCTCGAGCTGCATCGACGTCACGGCCGCGAGCGTTTCCGCCTCCCGGCGCAAGATCTGATCCCTCAATCCACTGCGCAGCTGATACGTGACAAACGCCACCACGACCGCGAACACCACCGCTGTCAGCGTCATGACGCCGACGCGGGTAACGCGATCAGGAGACGAAAAAGCAACTGCTGGCATCGAGTTGGAGCAGACTCATCTCTCCCAGCTCCAACGGGCACCAAGCAAGCCTTCGTTCACACGATACGAGGCCAGCCGGTCATTGCTGCGGTTGCGTTCCCACTTGTATTCGATGTACCCCAGCCAGCGGTCCGAGAACTTTCGCTCGACCCGGACCCGGGCCGCGTACTCGTCGCGGATCCGCGCCGGGGGCGAAATCCCGAACCCGACGGTCTGCACGTCGAAGTCGATGCGCTTGGCGGAACCTTCGAGGGCGACCATCCAGCCGGCCCCGTTCCACTCCACCTCGTGCGCCAGTTTGCGTTCGCGGTAATCGAAAAAGCCGGAGCCATTGTCGTCGTACTGCAAGGCGCTCGCCCGAAGCGTGGACTTCCACCGCGCCGCCTCGTCCCAAGTCAGGCCGAACCGCATCTCGCCTTCCTTTTCGGTGACAATCAACCGGGTGTCGTCGAGCGGCAGTCCACCCGTGGAGTATTGGAGCCGCCGATCGAAACGGCGGCGGTGCTGCTCGGCTCCGAGCGTAATCTCAACGCGGCGTCGAATCCAACCGAGCTGCACGGCCGCTTCCGCAGCCTGCGAGTCGTTTTCGTGGTCATCATACTTTTCTCGCTTCGCGATCGCCTTTGCTTCGAGCCACCACGATGGGCGGAAGGCCCACCGGACGGTTGGGCCGGCGGTGGCTCCCTTCACCTTGAGCTCCGCGACGACGCGGCGTATGTCCGTGTCGGAGACGTCGAAGACCTGGTCCAGATAGTAGCCCTGCATGCCGAGGGCGATCTTCCACGCCTCGCCGATGCGATACCGCCATTCCAGATGCGCAAAAGCCTGGGCCTCGTCGTCGATCGTGCGGCCGGCAAGATAGCGGGTTTGTTCGGTGTTCAAGAACGCGGAGAAATCGGTGCCTCCGCGCGGCAACCGCCAGACGAACGCCTCGAGCCCATAGCGGACAAATGCGCTTTCCTCGCGGCTGGCGGGGCTCAGCAACAGATTGTCCTTGTACCCGCCGCCGAGTTGCAGGGCAGCAGACGAGCTCCAAGTGGGGCGGCCGGCGAGCAGCGCCGCAAGTTCGGGCGGCAGTTCCCCGGCCTCACTCGCGGTATTTGACGCAGCTGCGGCGGCCCCCGGCGTGAACGCCACCAGGCCGCCCAGGGCAGTCAGGAACAACGAGCGAAACAACATGCAGGCAGAAAAAACTATTGATGGAGCGCAGAAGTTGGGTCGGCAAAACGACGCAGGCAAGTCACCTTCGGGAATAGGCAAAAAGAAAAAGGCAGCCCCGACGACGCCGGGACTGCCTTTCAATTAGTAACGCCGAAACAAATTCTTGGGGTTAGCGCCGGCCCGGAGGTGTCGTGCTGGGCCGTAGCTTGCGCATGTCGTCGCGGATCTGCTTTCCGAGCGCCCGCTGCGTCTCAATCAGTTCCTTCTGCTGGTTCTCGATCTGTTCGATAATCGTCTTCTTGTCCTTCTCCGTCGCTGCCTTGAGCTGCTTCTCGAGCGCTTCACGCTGCGCGAGGATCGTCTCACGACGGGCTTTGAACTGCTCGAGCAATGCTTGAACGTCCTTCGAAATCGTGGGGGCGGCCGCCTTGGCATCAGCGGCAGCTTTCGGCGCACCTGCACTCGAAGCATTGGCCGGCCCTGACGATTGGGCTGCGTTAATGCCCGCGCTCACCGCCAGGGAGGCGATGATGCACAGGGAGAAACGCATGGTACGGAAAATCATGGAACTTAACCAGGGATTTGCATGGCGCGTGCCAAGACCGGCGGGTCCTCGTTCTTCGCTCGCAGACAAGCGTTTCGACGCCGATCAGCCGGCTAAAAAAACACGCGATTTACGCGTATTTTTCCCCACTCTCTCCGCGGCCCGCGCGGATTATTCCCCACCCGGTTCGCCGCTCTTCAGGCCTTTCATCCGATATCGCACGACATCACGCGACACCCCGAGAAGTCGGGCCGCCCCCGACACATTGCCGGCCGCCTGCCGAACCGCATGGGCAACGATCTCGTCAATCGCTGCTTCCAGCGAAAATCCGTTTTCGGGGAAAACATATCCAAGTGGCAACAGCCGGTTGAGCGCCTTGCCGTCGCCCGGCGCCGCGTCCAAGTGCGCAAACGCCAGTCCGTGATCCCCACCGAAAACAACTGCCCGCTCAATCTCATGCGCCAACTCACGCACATTTCCGGGCCAGCGATGCGCCAGCAGTCGCTGCTGCCCTTCGGGCGGAATCGGCCCGATTTTTTGGCCGTAGCGGCGACTCACCCGCGCAAGGAGCTCGTCGGCCAGCACCAGAATGTCTTTACCGCGTTCGCGCAACGGCGGCAGGCGGACGCGAAACAAATCCAGCCGGTGCAGCAAATCCTCCCGGAATTTCCCCGCGGAAACGAGCGCGCCCAGTTCCGCATTGGTCGCCGCAATAATGCGCGCATCAACCGGAATTCCCCGCGAGGCGCCCACCCGCCGGATCGTATGATCCTCGAGCGCCGTGAGCAGCTTTGCTTGAAGAGACGGAGAAAGGCTGGGCAGTTCATCCAGGAAAAGGGTCCCGCCATCAGCCGCCTCCATCAGTCCGATTCGCGCCGCCTTGGCATCCGTAAACGCGCCGCGTTCGTGCCCAAAGAGTTCGGCTTCCGCCAGCGATTCGGGCAGCGCCGAGCAGTTCAACTCCACCAAGGGTGCGTCTCCCCGCGGACCATTGCGGTGAATCCATCTCGCGATCGCCGTCTTACCCGTTCCCGTTTCCCCTTCGATCAACACGGGCGGCAGATAACCTGAAAGTCGCCGATCCGCGGCGGTGATTTTTGCGAGCTGTTCCCGGACGCCGGCAAGGCTCTCGCCAAACACGAGTTCACCTTCCTGCCCGCGCTTGAATTCATCCGCGCGTCGCGCCTGGCGGCTGCGACGCGCCTGCGACAACCGAATCGGCAGTTCATCCGGATCGAAAGGTTTGACGAGATAGTCCGCGGCGCCGGCGCGCACGGCCTCCACCGCTCCGTTCACCCCACCTTCAGCCGTCATCACAATCACGGTTGTGGTCGGTGGAAACACCTTGTCGCGCAACAGGTCGGTGCCACGGCCGTCCGGCAGGTTCACGTCAATCAGCGCCGCTTCGAACGTCAACCCATCGAGCGCCTGCCGGGCCGCCGCCACGGTGGTTGTCACCGTGACCTCGGCGCCCTCGTGCTCGAGGAACGCCGCGAGACGCTTGCGCAGCAGCAGCTCGTCTTCCAGGAGGAGGATGTTGAGCCCGCTGAGCGTCGGTTTTGCCATGGTGCCAGTGTGGCTGGGGCGCGCCCCGCCTCCACTCAAATTGCAGAAATCGGGCTCGCTCAGTCCACCGCCGCCGCCATCGCGATGACCAACTGCCGGCCAAACTCCAACCGGTCTTCCGTCGTCGGCAGACGCCCGCGCTTCGGTCCGGGGCCGATTCGCTGTTCCATCAGACAATAGGTCACTCCGCGCGCTGCGAACATGCCGGGGGAGTTCCGATCCGGCGGCGCGAGCACCAGATAAAAGGGTCGCGACGGATCGAAGGTCGTGTCCGCCACCAGACGTTCGAAAAGCTTTCGCGCGGCCGCCGGTTCAGAGTTTCCAGAGGTGACGGCATTTAGATATTCGGCCGTCTCGGTATTGTGCAGATTCAGAAACAGGTCGATGCGACGCCCCGCATCCAGATGCGCCAGCACCGCCTTTTTCAAGTACCACGTCTCCGGGATCCGCTCGAGCCACCGCCGGTCGTTCACATCCACCTCGTCCCAGTGACGGTTCAGATCATACCCGTGCGCGTTGTAGCGGACTTTCCCCGTGGCGCCGCCGTCCGGATCGATCATGGGGGTGAAGATGAAGGTGAACCGTTCCCGCAATTCGCGCGCCTGCGGATCGCCTGCAGGAGTTCGAGCAATTGAGAATGTGGATACGGCGGCACGTGTGCCACCCACAGGCGATCCTGCTCCGGCCGCAGACGAACCACCGCCTCCTTTTTTCCGGCATCCCAGGTCATCTCCGGCCAATGCTGCCACGTGCGTCCGTCGTAACTGAAGACCGGCCGCAACGCGGGGCCCATCGGCACCGCGCCGGGCTTGTCGTTATACTCTCCCACGAGATCGGTGAGCGTCAGCACGAGGTCGCGGTCCCGGACATTATCCATCCGAAAAAGATACCAGGTGGCCTGGCGGTTGCGGCCGCGACTGTCCTGCTGACCGGCGACGTGCAGCCGGTACTGGCTGTCGCCGACCTGTTCGATCCGCCCGAGCGAAGCGCCCTCGAATCCGCAATCGAAACGAATCGGCTCGGCGCTCTCGCCCGCGCTCAGGCTCGAACTGGCGAGCACCACCAAGCCGAAAAGGACCGACCGAAACATGAGCACGTTCAGATTTTGAGGAACAGCTTGCGGCGATACATCCAGTAGAGAATGAGCCACATGATGAACAGGCCCGCTGCCCCGTGCGCGAACGGCTGATACGCCGCCCCGAAAACGTTGAACGGACCGGCGCCCAGATGCGTCGTGAGATTCTTCAGGATGAACGAGTCGAAGAGGTGCGCGATCAGGTACGCGGCGATTGAATTCATGCCGATGACGACGAGTGGAAACGCCCACCGCTTCATGTTCCAGCGATCGATTACGACGTAGAATGCAGCGAGCAGCAGCAGGCACCAGCCGCCGCTGAACAGAACCCAGCTGGGCGTCCAGATTCGTTTCACCACCGGAGCGACGCCCAGCCAGCTGAGCATGGCCCCGGTGCCGAGCATCGCCGCACCCCCGGAGATGAGCCACCGGATCTTCGCGCGAGGTTCGCGGCCGCTGCGCAAGACCACGCCCGCGATCAACCCGAGGATCATCGTCGCGAGCGTCGGGATGAAGCTCAGCGTGGCGTAGCCGCCGCGGTTGAAAAGGAACGGTTTCGGGCGCGAAAAAAGGTTCAGGAACCACGTGTCGAACGCCCACGCCGGATTGCTGTTTTTCTGCCAGTGGGCGGCGAACCCCGCCAGCCCGTTGGCCTGAAGCCACTCCGATGTGACGCCAACCCTGTTGTAGTCGAAATCTGGTGACGGCAGCGGATACAGCGCAAACGCCGCCCAGTATCCGGCGACAATCGTGCCCAACGCGATCCAGTGGTCGCGCGTCGGCCGGAATCCGAGCACGAACAGGAAACCATATCCGAGTCCGATCTGGGTCAGCGTGTCCTCGAAGGTCCAGTTCGTGCTGGTCGCATTGGTCGAACGCAGAAAGACCCCGAGCAGGATTAGCAACAACGCCCGCCACAAGGCATGCCAGGTCATCACCGCCTGCGACTGTCCGCGCGCCATGCGGCTCGCGATCGAGAACGGGAGCGCGACGCCCACCAAAAACGAAAACGAGGGTTGAATCAGGTCGTGCAGCGAACAACCCACCCACTCCACGTGCGACTGATGCCAGGCGAGGAATTTCCAAACGCCGCTCTCCGGCACCGCCTGCGCCACGCGCGACAGGCGCAGCACTTCGGCCATCATCAGCAACATGACAAAACCCCGGTAGGCATCCATCGAAGCCAGCCGGCCACCCATGGCCGGTGCGTCCGGGCGGGACGCAGACGCGGTGACGACTTCAGGGCCAGGGGTGGTGACGGGGGTCATGGCATGTTTCAACCAGATTACGCCGATGCCATCACGGTAAATCCAGCTAACGCTTCGCGGCGCGTTTCTCCTGCGGGCCGCTCACGTTCGGCGGCGCTGCCCGCAACTGCAGTTTCGCGCGGAGCAGCATGCGCAGCGGATGCAGTTCCTCCTCAATCGTGAGCGGCATCGCCGCGCCGTTCACCAGATGGGCCGCGATAAAGTCGAAGTAGTCCACCGGCTTGACCGGCCGTGGCAGCGGCTCGATCGCCTCGGTCTTCGTGACGAGACGCGTCCGCGTTCCACCATCCACCGACTCGATGAAGCCCTGCGTGCCGAAAATCCGCAGCGTCTCATTCCCGTGCGGCAAATCCGGATGGCCGGGGTTCAGGTAGTTCATGACGATCGTGGCGAGCCCGCCGTTTTCGAGCGTGATTTGCGCCGCCCCCGCAATCTTGCCGTCACCGCTCTCCGGCTTGCCGAACATCGTCTCCCACCCGGCGATGCTCTTGATGCGCACACCGCCCACATGCTCGATCATCCGCGCCGCGTGGATGCCAACCTGGAGAAACATGCCGCCATCAATCGCCTCGTCCTGCGGCCGCGTGGCCCCGTAGCGATAGGATTTCTGCACGAGAATCTGAATGACATCGCCCACCGCACCTTCCTGCACGAGCTGACGCATGGTGATGTAATTCGCGGCAAAGGCGGTCCCCGCCATTTCGTGGAACTCCTTCCCGGAGCGCCGCGCCGCCGCCAGAATTTGATCCAGTTCGACCTCGGTGAGCGCGCAGGGCTTTTCGGCGTAAACGTGTTTGCCCGCCTCGAGACAGCGGATGGCATCGCGCGCCTGATCGGCGCGTCGCGGCGAGCACAAAGAGATGAGCTCGACTTCGCGGTCGGCGATCAGCTCGTCCAAGCTCGCGTAACGCTTGATGCCCTCCGGCAACGCACCTTGCTTGCCCTGCGCGACCGCGACGAGTTGCGCGTGCGGGTGGCTGGCAAATTTCGCGGGGTTCAGTTGATGACCATTTGAACCATAAAGACCGACGCCGATCTTTCTGGCTGCACCCCCTGTCTGCGCGAACGAAAGCAGTGGCCCCGATACCAGCACGAGGAGCCAGCCGAGGAGAGTCGTAGGGTTGTTCATATTAGAGAGCTGATGGCACGCGCGGTCCACCGCCGGGCAGGGCGCGACCCAAAGGGCATCTGAATTGGGGCGTCTCGCCGTCGGTCGCAACGACAGAACGACAGCCCGCCGTTGCCAGCGCGGGCGAGTGGGCGCGCCACCCCTGGCGCGACGCCGAAGATGCTACCCGAAAATTCCGCATCGCAGACCGGCCACTTTCACGTCCAATTTCCTGCCATGCCCAAGTTCCCCCTCCTCTTCGCGGCTGCCCTTCTTTGCCTTCCGACCGTTCAGCACGCGGCGTCGGCCGCCCCCCAACCCCGCCATGCGCTCACCGTGGCAGCGGATCGCCCGGATGCCATCTACCGGCGCGGCGAAACCATTACGTTTGTGCTCACCCTCGCTTTGGACGGCAAACCAGCCGACGCGGGCGAAGTCGAATGGATGCTCACGAAAGACGGCATCGACCTGGCGCGCGCCGGTCGCGCCACGATCGCCCGTGGCCGCGCGACCGTGGCGGGCACGCTGGATGAACCCGGTTTCGTGCAGTGCCGGGCCACGTTTCAGTCGGGCCCGGCGAAACTCACGGCCCTCGGGGGCGCGGGAGTGTCCCCGCTCGAGATCAAGCCGAGCGCGCCAGCGCCAGGCGATTTCGATGCATTCTGGACCTCGAAGAAAACACAACTCGCCGCCATCGCGGCCAACCCGCGGCTGACTCCGGTGGCAGACTCGCCGGCCGGGTTGGCAGTATTCGACCTGCAGGCGGACAGCCTCGGCGCACCTGTATCCGGTTACTTCGCACGCCCGACCGGCGCCAAACCGCGGAGCCTCCCCGCCATCCTCACGGTGCATGGCGCGGGCGTGGGCAGTTCGAACCTTGGCTCGGCGACCGGGTGGGCGAAAGAAGGCGCGCTCGCCTTGGACATCAACGCGCATGGGTTGCCGAATGGGCGCGAGAAGAGCTTTTACGACGCCCTCGCCGCCGGCGATTTGAAGGATTATCGCGTCCGTGGTCGTGACTCCCGGGATACCATTTACTTCCCCGGCATGTATCTGCGGCTGGTTCGCGCGATCGATGTGCTGACGGCCCAACCAGAGTGGGATGGACGCACGCTGGTTGTTTTCGGATCGAGCCAGGGCGGCGCCCAGGCGATTGCCGCCGCGGGTCTGGATGCGCGCGTGAGTTTCTTCGCCGCGGGGGTTCCTGCGATGTGCGATCATACGGGTGCTTTGGCGGGCCGGATCGCGGGTTGGCCCAAATTCATCCCGACGAAGGAAACGCCCCCGCCCCCGCAGGTGGTGAATGCCGTACGCTATTTCGATGGAGTGAACTTTGCGGCGCGCGCGAAGGCCCCGGGAATTTTTACGGTCGGATTCATCGATACGACCTGTCCGCCCAGCAGTGTGTACGCCGCCTACAATGCGCTTTCCACGCCGAAGGAAATCTACAACGACATCGCGGCGGGTCACACCAACACGCCTGGCGCGAAGGAGAAGATGCGTTCCGCCGTGCTCCAGCACTTTGCCGCGATGCGCAACGCCGCGCCGACCCAGGTGAGGATTTCGCACTGAGTCATGCCGACACCGGCGGAATCCTCCCCTCGCGCCGCCGTCAGCATCGAGCGGATCGATGTATTTCCCGTCCTTTATCCGACGCTCGGTCGGTTCAAATTTTTCGAAGGCGCGAAAGGTCGCCCGACCGGCCGGCCGGCCGTGCTGGTGAAGATCACGGCCAGCGACGGCACGGTCGGCTGGGGGCAGAGCGTGCCCTCGCCGCGGTGGAGCTACGAGACGCTCGAGTCCGTGCATTCGACGCTGACCCGCTATCTTGCGCCCGAGCTGATCGGGCTCGATCCGTTCGACCGCGAACCGATCGATGCCGTGATAACGCGGATGATTGCGCCGTCGTTTTCGACGGGACAGCCCATCTGCAAGGCTGGGCTCGATCTCGCGCTCTTCGATCTGACCGGAAAGTTGCTGGGCCAAACCGCGGGCGAACGCTGGCAGCGCCGGGGCCGCGGCGAGATTACGCTCAGCTGGACGTTGAATCCACGCTCGCTCGATGAGGTCGAAAGCGCGATCGAACAAGGGCTGGCCCGTGGTTATCGTCACTTCAACGTCAAGGTCGCGCCCGATCCCGTTTTCGATCTCGAATTCTGCCGGCTGGTCAAGCAGCGCGTGCCGGAGGGCTTTCTGTGGGCGGATGCGAATGGTGGATACGACGAGCCCACGGCGCTCAGGGTTCTGCCAAAACTCGCCGACCTCGGCGTCCCCGTGATCGAGCAGCCGCTGCCGGCCAACCGGCTGACGGGATATCAGCGGCTGAAGAAACAGGGTGCCTTGCCGATCATCATGGACGAAGGTCTCGTGTCGTCGGTCGAATTGCGTGAGTTCATCCAGCTCGGGCTGCTGGATGGCGTGGCGATGAAACCGGCGCGGTGCGGCGGACTGGTGGAGGCGCAACGGCAGGTGGAAATCATCCTCGACGCCGGGCTGATGTTTCTCGGGAGCGGCCTGACGGACCCGGACTGTTCACTGGCGGCATCACTGCTGCTCTATGGCGCGTATGATCTCCAATATCCCGCCGCGTTGAACGGACCCCAGTTTCTGGATGGCACGGTGCTCGCCCAGCCGTTCGTGGTGGTGAACGGAATGTTGCGCGTGCCCAGCGGCACCGGACTCGGCGTCGACGTGGATGAGAACCGCATGGCGGCGCTCGCGGTGAGCGTGACGTGAAGCGAACGCCTGCTGGAACGGTCGGGACTCGTGGCTGCGAGCGCCACCGAGTGCACTCACGACTCCCACTCGCTACCGCTCGCAGCCACCAAGGCCCAACGTCGCTAGGACGAAGACGCCGGCTCCGGGGCCGGCGCCGCCGTCATCGTCTCGCGATCAATTTCGGCGGCGCGGATCAACCCGTGCGCACTCGAGCGGCCCGTGAATTTCACGCAGAGCCGGTCCATCAGAATATACACAATGGGAATCACGAACAACGTGAGGAAGGTCGACATCGTGAGCCCGCCCACCACGACCAGCCCCATCGGGTTGCGGGTCTCCGCGCCCGCCCCGGAGGCAAACGCGATCGGCGCCGCGCCGAGCACGGTCGAGATCGACGTCATCAAGATCGGCCGGAAACGCAGGGTGGACGCCTGATACGCGGCATCGAACGCATTCTTGCCCTCGACCTGGAGCTGGTTCGCAAACTCCACGATCAGAATTCCGTTCTTTGCCACCATGCCGATCAGGAGAATCAGACCAAATCGGGAGAAAATATTGTCCGTCATCGGCGGGCCGAAAAACCGCGTGCAATACAGCACGATCAACCCGCCGGAGATCGCCAGGATGATGCCCGTGAAAATCGTGATCGGGTGAATCCATGACTCGAACTGCGCAGCGAGCACGAGGAACGTGAACAGCAACGCGAGCCCGAAAAGCATATAGGTGTCGTGCGCGCTCTCCACGAATTCGCGCGACTCGCCATCCCAGGTGAAGGCATAACCGGGCGGCATCAAGTGCCGGCATTCCGTGGTGAGAAAGTCAACGGCGTCGCCGATGGTGACGCCGACCGCCAGCTGCGCCGAGACCGTCACGGAGCGCAGCCGGTTGAAATGCGGGAAACTCTCCGGCACGACGCCCTCCTCGTAAGTGACGAGATTGCTGAGCTGCACGAGGGCGCCACCCGCCGAACGCACGTACAGTCGGCCGAGGTCGGAAGGCCGCGTGCGGTTCGCATCCTCGATCTGCACGACCACGTCGTATTGCTGGTTGCCCCGCTGAAATTGCGTCACGCGCCGCCCGCCCAGCAGCGTCTCCAGCGTTGCCGCCACGTCCGACACCGGCACGCCGAGGTCGGCGGCCTTTGCGCGATCGATGCGCACGTCGAGCTGCGGTTTCGTCGGCGAGGGATCCACCCGGCCGATGAGGAACAGTTTGCTGTTGCGCGTAATCTCGAGCACCTGCTGGCCGAGTTCCTGGAGCTTGTCGAAATCGCTTCCCTGGAGGACGAGTTGCACGCCCGATCCCAGCGAGCCGCGGCGACTGCCGCCGAAGGCGCGAATCGAAGACGCGGAGGCCTGGCCACCCGTGATTTCCCGCCGCACCCGCTGCCGCATCTCCTCCACGATCTCCTGCGTCGTCCGCGTGCGCTGCTCCCACGGCACGAGGGTCGCCGAGATGAAGCCGCGTCCGTCTCCGCTACTATGATACGTGCGCTCGATTTCCGGAATCGACATCACCATCTCCTCCATCTGCCGGGTGTAGGTGACGTTGTACTCCGGTGTCGCCCCCACCGGCGGCGTGAAGCTGAGGTAGAAATGCCCCCGATCTTCGGCCGGCGTGAGTTCCTGCTGGAGCTTCGTATAAAGATAAGGCCCGGCTACCGCGAAGAGCACGGAAGTGACCAGCACGACCCATTGCCAGCGCAAGGATGCCGCCAGTTGCCGGTCGAAAATCCGGTTCAGCCAGACAAAGAAAGGCTCCGACTTGTTGTAGAACCAGCCGTGCTGCGCCTTGCCCGCGATCACCTTTGGTCGCAGGATGCGCGAACACAGCATCGGCGACAACGTCAACGCCACCACGGCCGACACCGTCACGGAAATCGCCAGCGTGATCCCGAACTCGTAGAAGAGCCGTCCGGTGCGTCCGGTCTGAAACGCGACCGGGATGAAAACCGCGACGAGCGTCAGCGTGGTGGCGATAATCGCAAACGCGACCTGGCGGGCGCCGAAAATCGCAGCGTGAATCGGCGCCTCCCCTTCCTCGATTCGCCGGTAAATATTCTCCAGCATCACAATCGCATCATCGACGACGAGGCCGACGGCGAGCACCAGCGCGAGCAGCGTGAGGATGTTGATCGTGAACCCAAGCAGCTGCATGATCGCGAACGCGCCCACCAGGGAAATCGGAATCGCCACGAGCGGGATCATGGTCGCGCGCCAGTCACGCAGGAACAGAAAGATCATCAGGATCACGAGCGCACCGGCCTGCCACAGGGTCACGTACACTTCGTGCACCGATCGATCGACGAACGTACTATAGTCAGTCGAAATCGCTATATCGACGCCCTCCGGCATTTCGGCCTGCAAGATCGGTATGAGTGCCTTCGCGGCGGCGGCGACATCCAGCATGTTGGCCTGCGACTGGCGCAACACCGAGACGCTTACCGCCTGCTTGCCGCGAAAATAGGTATAGTTCCGGATGTCGGTCGAACCGAGTTCCACCCGCCCAATGTCGCTGAACCTCACCTGATGTCCTCCTCGCGAGCTGAGAATCATTTCCTCGTATTCATGCGGGCTGTCCATCCGCCCGCGCAACCGGACGGGAAACTCGCGGGCCAGCGCTTCGATCCGTCCGCTCGGCAGGTCGACGTTTTGCTGCCGCAGCGCGCGCTCCAGATCGGAGACGGTGAGATTGTGCGCCGCGAGTTTCGTCGCATCCACCCAGAGCCGCATGGCGTATCGCGCTCCGCGCATCTCGATGCCGGCGACACCGGGAATCGTCTGCATCCGCTGCACCACCAGCTTGTCCACCAGTTCGGTCAGCTCCAGCCGGCTGTGGCGATTGGAGCTGAACGAAAGCCGGATGACCGGGTCCGCTTCCGAATCCGCCTTCGAAATTTGCGGATCGTCCACCTCGGGCGGCAGCCGGCTGCGCACGCGCGATACCTTGTCGCGGACGTCGTTCGCCGCTTCATCGATGTCGCGCTTCACATCGAATTCGAGACTGATCCGCGAACGTTGTTCGCTCGATGACGAGCGGAGGACGAGCAGGCCGTCGATCGCCGAAACCTCCTTCTCGATCACCTCGGTGATCTTGGACTCGACCACCTCGGCCGACGCCCCGCGGTAGCTGGTCTCGATCGAAATTACCGGCGAGTCGGTGTTCGGATATTCGCGAATGGGCAGCCGCTGAAACGCGAGCACGCCGACAATCACGATCAGAATCATCCCCACGAGGCAGACGACGGGCCGCTTGATGGAAACGTCCGACAAGAGCATGGCTCAGTCCTCCACCCTGAATTCCGCGCGCAGTGGCCGCGGTTCTAATCGGCCACCTTGAAACAACTGCAACGACCCCACGCCCGCGCCGACCACGAGATCCTTTTCTGTCAGTTGCCCGTTCGTCGGCGCAACTTCCACCAGGCCGCGCGAACGCAAGCCAAGCACAACCGGCACAAAACCCGCCACCTTTTCGCCACCCTGATCGCGCACGACGACCACCTGCGGGCCGCGCTGGTCAACCAGGATGGCACCTTCGGGCACCGTCAGCGCGCCTTTTTTTACTTCGAGGATCAACTCGATCGTCGCAAACGTCCCCGGCTTCAGCGTGGGCGGCGGTTTATCGAGATACCCTTTCACCTCCGTTGAACGCGTGCTCCGGTCCGCCACCGCATTTACGAAGTAAACCTGACCTTCCACCGGTTTGGGCGCTTCGAGCATCGTGGGCTTCACGACGAACTTGGTCCCCGGCCGGACCTTCGTGATGAAGCGTTCGGGCACTTGAAATTCGACTTTCAGCCGGCTGAGGTCGCTGACGGTGGTGATGACACTGGCCGGGTTCACATTGTCGCCAACCGAAAGCGTCCGCCCCGCCGTCATACCATCAAATGGCGACTTCACTTCTGTCCGTTGCAGCCTGACGCGCACCAACGCGACCTCCGCCTGCGCAGCCACGAACTCGCTGCGCGCCCGATCGACGTCGGCCTGCGTGTTCGACTGCGATTGCCGCAGGTTCTCCGCACGCTCGAGGTTGAGCTTGGCCAGATTGTGCCGCGCCTCGGTTTGGGCGAGCTGGGCGCGCAACTCCGAATCGTCGATTTTGACCAGGATATCGCCTTTTCGCACGTGTTGCCCCTCTTCGAAGTGAATCGAGCGGATTAGGCCGCTCATCTCCGGCCGGATCGCCGCCGACTCGTTCGGCGCAATCGAGCCAACGACATTCAGCGATTCCGAAAGATCACGGCGCTGGACATTGATCACCTCGACGGCCTGCGCCGGGCCACCGCGGCCGCCGCCACCCCGAGCTCCGCGACCGCCGCGTTCACCGCCGCCCTTGCCCACCGCACGCTCGGCATCACCCGTTTCCTTTGCCACCTTTCCGTCCCTAGCGTCCTTCGGTGTGCCATTGCCGGCCAAGGCCAAGTCTCGCTTGACGCAGCCGCCCGCCAGCAATCCGGCAGCGACTAAGAAGTAAAAAACACAGGAACGGGCCATTACACGTGGAGAGGAGCGCGAAGATTACAAAAGCGAGAAAGTGAAGCGAGACGGCGTTTGCAGAAAGACGCATCACGTCGTTGAGCGTTGCGGCTCGCCGGTGAAATTACATGGCGGGCATCGCGACCGCGGCTCAGGCCGTCAGCTTCGCGTAGGCAGCCGCGTCCAGCAGGCTGCCCACCGCACTGGGGTCGGACAACTTCAGCCGGAGCATCCAACCCTCGCCATAGGGCGCGCGATTCACCGTCTCGGGTGCGGAGTCGAGCGCGGCGTTCACCGCCGTCACGTTTCCAGCCACGGGCGCATAGAGATCGCTCGCGGCTTTCACCGACTCGACGACGCCGAACGTCTCGCCGGTTTTCAAACTGGCGCCCACCTTTGGCACCTGCACGTAGGTGATGTCGCCGAGCGAATTCTGCGCGTAATCGGTGATGCCGATTGTCGCCGTGCCGTCGCTCTCGACCTTCACCCACTCATGCGATTTCGTATAACGCAGTTCGCCCGGGATATTGCTCATGGAGAGAAAGGTAGGTTGCTCGATGGGTGGCTCGCCCGCTTTGGTCGCAGTAGAGTTGGCCAGTGTCAGCGATGAAGTCCGCGCTACAAGTTAAGACTTCTTCAATTCGACGAAAGGCGGTTTGACCAGCTGGAGGGCGAGCCTGGTGCCCCGGATGTCCACCGCGAGAGGCCGGGCCGGTACACCGCCGGCCGCGCCCAGGCAGCCGGCGTTCACGAGGGCGGAACCGATTGCTTCATTGAGGATCGGCGAAAGCGTCCCGGACAAAACCCGGCCCACGGTCGCGCCGTCGGCATCGAGCACGGTCGAGTCCGCGCGAATGATCCGGCGATCACCCGTCTTGAAAAATACGACCCGCGCGGCGGACCCGTTTTGTTTTTCCGCCAGCAGCGCGGCGCGACCGATGAAGTCCGCGCCCTTGTCGAGCTTCACCGTCCAGCCCAGCCCGGCGGCGAGCGGCGAAATATCCGCGGTGATCTCGTGTCCATAAAGTGGATAACCCGCCTCGAGCCGCAGGCTGTCCCGCGCGCCCAGGCCGGCCAGTTCGAGGCCGCGCGAAGCCCCCGCGTTCAGCAATGCTTCCGCCAGCGCGACGGCATTCCCCGGCGCGTGGTACAACTCGAATCCATCCTCGCCCGTATAACCGGTGCGGCTCGCGAGGCAGGGAATGCCCGCCACCGTTGCTTCGGAGAAATGATAGTATTTCAACCGGCCGGGTTCTGCGCCCGTGAGCGACTGCACGATCGCCGCCGCGTGTGGTCCCTGGATCGCGAGAAGCGCATAATCCGCACTGCGGTCCGTGATCGTGACGTTGAAGCGGGCGGCTTGCTCGCGCATCCAGGCGAGGTCCTGGTCGACGTTGCTCGCATTGACGCAAAGGAAGTAGTCCTCGGAGCCGCACATGTAGACCAGGAGATCGTCGACGACACCACCATTGGGGTAACACATCGGCGAGTAGAGCACGCGACCGGGAGACAGCCTCGCGACGTCGTTTGTGACGAGGTGATTCAGGAATTTCCCCGCCTCGGGCCCGCGCACGCCGACTTCGCCCATGTGACTCACGTCGAAAAGCCCGGCGGCACGGCGCACCGCTTTGTGCTCCTCCAATATGCTTCGATATTGGACCGGCATTTCCCATCCGGCAAAATCGACCAGACGGCCGCCATGCGCTGCGTGAAAATCCCGCAGGGGCGTGCGCTTGAGTTCACTCATGACCGGAGCATAGCGTTGGGTTGCGGTCGGCCCGCAAGGACGTTTTGCGCAGAACACGCCGCACCTCGCCCGGTTCGGCCGCGCGGGACCGGGGAGCGGGTACGAGAACAGACTGCATTTCAGCGGGCTTGCAGGCCGCGTCGCCGCGCCCGATGGTCGGACGAGACGACGCTCCATGTTCCTCGCCTATTGGGTTCACGACCTCAGTCCGTTCCTCATCCGGTTTTCCGGCAACTTCGGCATTCGCTACTACGGGCTCGCGTATGTGTCGGGGTTTTTTGCGGGGGCCTGGCTGCTGCATCGTTACGCGCAGAAAAAGCGCTCCCTGTTGCCGGGCAGCAAGGTTGCCGATCTCATGGTGGCACTGGTGATGGGCGTGCTGCTCGGCGGGCGCTTCGGCCATTTTGCGTTCTACGAGCCGGAATTGTTTCTCCACGATCCTCTTTCGTTCTTTCGCGTGTGGGAGGGCGGCATGGCCAGCCATGGCGCGTTCATTGGCGTGACCATCGCGATCGCCTGGTTCGCGCGACGCGAAAAGATCCCATTCCTGCATCTGAGCGACTTGATCGCCACGACGACACCCGTCGGCATACTGTTCGGCCGGATTGCCAATTTCATCAATGGCGAGTTGTGGGGCAAACCGACCGATGTGCCGTGGGCGGTCATCTTTGCCCAGACCGCGCCCGACCGGCTGCCGCGGCATCCCTCCCAGCTTTACGAAGCGGCCCTGGAGGGCTTGTTCCTGCTGGCATTCTCCCAGTGGCGGTTTTGGCGGAGCAACATCGTGCGCGATCAGCCCGGACGGCTCGCGGGCGAGTTCCTGATCGCTTACGCCCTCGTGCGAATGCTCTGTGAGATATTCCGCGAGCCGGACGCCTCGCTGATCCTCGGACTCAGCCGCGGAACTTTCTATTCAATATTTTTGATTGTGACCGGGCTGGTGCTCATCGTGATCGGGTTCAGGCACGGAGCGAAACGCGCCGGGCAATCTGGGTAACGGCGTGCATTGGCGAGTGATTCGCGGCGGCGAACCGCAGCCACACGCGAATGCTCGCCGCCACGAGACGCGGCCGGGACACACCCGCGCTCGCGCCGATATCTTTCCCGCGCTACACGATCGTGCCGGGCGGAAGGATCGCGTTTTTGGGCACGACCATTACGCCGTCGCGCACGATCACCATGCCGTCGGCATAAAGCCCATCCGCCTTGCCATCCGCAATGAGCACACACCCATCGCCGATGCGCGTGTTCTTGTCGATGATCGCACCCTTCACCCGGCAGCGGTGACCGACACCGAGGTGCGGCCGCCCCTTGGCCTCATTCGCCGCCAGCTGCTCGGGCGTCTCGTAGTAATCGGAACCCATCACAATCGTGTCCTCGAGCACCGAGCCTTCGCCGATATAGGAACGGATTCCGAGTACGCAGTGTTTCAACGAGGAATCCGTCAGGATTGACCCATCGCCAATCACCACGTGGTCGATGTTGCAGTGGTTGAGCTTGGACGCCGGCAGGTACCGATCCTGCGTGTAAATGGGGGCCCGCGGATCGAAGAAGTTGAAGGGAGGCAACGGCTGCGCCAGCGCCAGGTTGGCGTCGAAGAAAGCGCGCACGGTTCCAATGTCCTCCCAGTATCCCTCGAACATGTACGCGTAGAGCTGCTTCTTGCCCAGCAGTCCCGGGATGATCTCGCGGCCAAAATCCGTCATCGTATTGTCGAGCGACTCGGCGAGGACCGCGCGGTTGAAAACATAAATGCCCATCGAGGCGAGGCATCGCTTTTCGTCGGAAGGAGTCAGCGTCGCTTCGAGTTTTTTGCTCAGCGCGAGACTTTCGATCAATGCCTTGTCCTTCGGTTTCTCGACGAAGCGCATAATTGAAAGATCATCCTGCACCTGCATCAAGCCGAGCCCTTCGACCTTCGAGACGGGAAACGGAATCGCCGCGATGGTCACATCGGCCCCGCGCTCGATGTGCTGTTTCACGATTTTCCGGAAATCCATCTTGTAGAGCTGGTCCCCCGACAGGACCAGCACGATGTCGTGCGGATACGACCGGAAGTGCACCAGATTTCGCCGGACCGCGTCGGCGGTTCCCTGATACCAGTCCGATGTCTTCTCGGTTTGCTCGGCCGAGAGAATATCGACGAAGCCGCCGCCAAACGGATCGAAGTGGTACGTGCTCTGCACATGCCGGTGCAGCGACGCCGTCTGAAACTGCGTGAGCAGAAACATCCGGTTGATATCGCTGTTGAGACAGTTGCTGATGGGAATGTCCACCAGCCGGTACTTGCCCGCGAGCGGAACCGCCGGTTTGCAGCGTTCAAGGGTCAGCGGATGCAAGCGGGTGCCTCGACCGCCGCCCATGATGACAGCGAGCACGCGTTTCTGGGTGGTCATAAGAAAATATCCAAATCTGGTGTGTTGCTAAAGCCTTGCCCCACCTTTGCTCACGCCGCAGTTTTCGCCAGCAATTTTTGGCATTACGTACATGGGACGCATCCTTGTCACCGGCGCAGCCGGCTTTATCGGCAGCCACACGGTGGATGGCCTCCTCGCCGCCGGGCACGAGGTAATTGGGATGGACAACTTCCGGACTGGCCGGCCCGCCAACCTGGAAAACGCCCGCCGGTCCAGCCGTTTCACGCTGCTGGAGTCCGATGTGACGGGACCCGGCGCACTCGCCGAAATCGTGGCGGCGGGAAAACCCGGGGCCATCATCCATCTCGCGGCGCTGGTGAGCGTGCAGGAAAGCATGGAGAATCCGGATCTCAACTACGCGCTCAACATCCAGGCCACTCATCTGGTGGCCGAGGCGGCGCGACGGCACCGCGTGCCGCGGGTGGTCTTTGCGTCTTCGGCGTCCGTGTATGGAGACACCGTCACCTTGCCGCTGCGGGAAACCACCCCCGCCCGGCCCATCAGCCCCTACGGCTCGGCCAAGCTCGCCTCGGAGGCGATCCTGCGCGGTCACGGCGCCGCCTTCGGTTTCGTCGTTCGCTGCCACCGCTACTTCAACGTCTTCGGCCCGCGGCAGGACCCCGCCTCGCCCTATTCCGGAGTGATTTCGATTTTCGACCGTCGCTATCGCGAAGGAAAACCCGTGTCCATTTACGGCGACGGCACCCAGACGCGTGATTTCATTTCCGTGCACGACGTGGCGGCCGCGAATATCCTCGCGGCAACGCGCTCCGGGCTTGCATCCGGCGTCGCGAACATCTGCACCGGTCGTGCGACGTCGCTGCTCGATCTGTTGAGGGTATTCCGGCGCCACTATCCGCACGTTCCGCCGCCCGTTCACGCCGCCGCGCGGCCCGGTGACATCGTGCACTCGCTCGGTTCGGCGGAGGAGGCGTTCGCCGCCCTGAGCTTCACCGCCGATGTCACCGTCGAGGAAGGATTGGACGAACTGATTCGGACCGGTTGAGGCCGGCCGCGTTTGCCCGGCACCGGTCGTCGCCGGAAACCCGGGTTTCCACGCCGGGGTGCACCGCTCCCACGCGTGGCGTCACCACTCTGGCACTACACTCCGCTCACCGCTTCAGCCCGTCGCCGGTCCAGCCAAGCTTCTCCGCCAGGATGTCGTAGTAATTAACCTCGGGAAGGAAGGCGATCGGCACGGAGTTCGCGGAGGTTTTCACGCGGATGACACTATTGGTTTCCACCTGGGAAATGTTCATGCCATCGACCTGGACCGCGCCGTTGCCGGAGCCGCGGGCCAGCCGCAATTCGATGGCCTCCGTCGAGTTGATCACGACGGGCCGGTTGGTGAGCGCATGCGGACAAATCGGGGTGACCGTGAGCACGTTGCATTCCGGGCTCACGATCGGGCCGCCGGCCGCCAGCGAGTACGCCGTGGAGCCGGTGGGCGTTGCGACAATCAGCCCGTCACAGCGATACTTGGTCAGCGGCCGGGAACCAATCCGGGCGTTCAGTGCGATGAGGTGCGGATTTGCGCCGCGCGCGATGACGATGTCGTTGAGCGCCCAGCCATGATCGACTTTGCCATCGGTCTCGACTTCGACGTCGAGCGCCATGCGGCGACTGATCACATAATCGGATTCCAGCACGCGGTGCATGGCGGAACGCACGCTTTTGCTGGGAACCGACGTGATGAACCCAAGGTAGCCGATGTTGATGCCGAGAATCGGAATGCCCGAGCCACGCGAACGGTGCGCGGTTTGGAGAAGCGTGCCATCGCCGCCGCACGCAATGATCAGGTCCGCCTTGCAGTCGCGCAGATCGTTGAGCTTGCGATAAGTGATGTGCTCGGGTGGCAGCGCCTCGCGCCATTCGTGCACGACGCCATGCGCCTCGAAGATTGCCTTCAGCGTGTCAGCCGTGCGCTTCGCGTGACCCTTGGTCGGGTTGAGCAGAATAATGGCTTTTCTGACTCGCATGGAGGCAGGAAAGTCCGTCGCGGCGCGCGAGGCGATTCCCATTTGTGGCGGCCGCCGCTCCGCGAGCAAGGCGTGCGCAACCTCGGACAACGACCGAACGTCGGCCCGCAAACGCGTGCCGCCCACCCGTCGCGCTTTGGCGGGTGCGCCGCCTGCGCTCCCGCCCAGGGGAAGGATTTTGCCGCTCACTTCGAACCGCGCCTGAGTTTTCGACCCTCGTGCAGCTCGCGCACGCCGTCGGGCAGTCTGAACAACACCTTCACTTCCTCTTCGTTGAGACCACGGTCGAAGATCGAAATGTCATCCATGTGCCCGACATACGCCGCGCCGAGCACGAGCAGCGCCGCCTCCGGCGCCCAGCCGAAAGTCAGGTCCCAATTCTCGATTGCGCCCTGAAGCTGCCCATCGATGTACAACCGGCCCGCCGGCTTTGCCGATTTCGAATTCAGGTGCTCAGCGGTGAACACGACATGCGTCCAGCGCGCGCGCGAAAACGGTGCGCGCTCCACCTGCACCATCGGCCGCCGGTCAAACGGAAGAGCCGCCCACCCCACCTTCCCGGGATCCCAGATCTCGAGCAGCGGACGAATCGCATACCGGAAGTAACGCGGTTTCGAATCCTTGTCCCACTCGAGGAAGATGAAACCCTTGTTGGTGTCGTTGCCGACGAATTGAAGCGGGTCGCAGTAACCCGGCTCCAGATCCTCGTCGGGTGAAATCCGGAGCCAGACGGAAACGCTGGAGCTCCAGTCTCTCGTATTGTAGCCGATGTTGCCGCCATCATTGAAGAACGGCCGCACGCTGTTCTTTTTCGTGAACAGGAGCGCGCCATTGAATCGCCCCGCGCCCGCCGCAATTTTGATCGAGTCGTCAGGCAAACCGACCACTCCGCCCTGTGCCCGCTGCTGGGGAGTCGAATACGAGTAGAGCGTGCGATCACCGCGGGCAAAGTCGGCATCCGGACCGCGATCAAACGAAGCATGCAACGCAAGCGCTTTCGCCAGCGCGGCGATCGTGGAATCGTCTTTGGTCTGTGCCGAAAACGCGGGCCCCGCGACCAGCATCACGAGAAGGGGAAAGAGGGGAATTTTCATGGCGAAGCCGCGCCGAAGGGGGCCGGCGCGGCACCGGATACACATCGGATCAAAGCGTCCTTCAATTCAAAATGTCGTGCCCGCGGCGATCCTCATCAATGACCGCAGACGCTAAACGCACCGATCGGTTTGGCTTTACCGTGGCGCGCGATTCCGGCACGCAGGCGGACACCGATTGCGCCGCGCGGGCCGGCATCATGCCCGAACAATATCCCTGCTGCTGATGACGCCCCGTCTTTCCCGCCTCTTCGTTCTCTTCTTTGCGACCGTTTGCGTTGTGACTGGCGCCAGCGCCGCCGAGCTTCGCGTCGGCCGGGCCAAGGTCGTCATCACTCCGCCCGTTGGAAGCGTGATGGGCAACTCGTATGGCATCACCGTTGCAACCGGCGTTACCTCCGACATTCACGCGAAGGCCGTGGTCTTCGAACTCGGCGGCGTCAAAGCCGCGCTCGTCGCGTGCGACCTGATCAGCCTGCACCCGCCCATCGTCAAAAAGACACGGGAGCTCATCGCGGCCCACACTGGCGTCGCACCCGAACGCGTCATCCTCGCGGCAACGCATTGTCACGCCGGACCGCAAACGCATCCGCTGCTGTACACGCTCGCCGGGCCCGACGCGGAGCAGCTGAGCGACCGCTACGTCGCCGGCCTGCCGCGACTGATCGCCGAAAGCGTGCGGCTCGCCGAAGCGGATTTGCAGCCCGCCAAGCTCAGCGTCGGCCGCGGGCGGGAGGACACGATCAGCTTCAACCGCCGTTACCTCCTGCGCGACGGCACCGTGAAGATGAATCCGGGCCGCCAGAATCCGGAGGTCGTGCGGCCCATGGGCCCCATCGATCCGGAGGTGGGCGTCGTATATGTTGAATCCACCAACGGCACGCCGCTCGTCACGATCGTAAACTTCGCGCTCCACGTGGCCGTGGTCGGTGGCAACCGCGTGTCGGCGGACTATCCGCACACCCTCGCGGAAATCCTCGGGCGCGTGAAGGGCGACGCCATGCTGACGCTGTTCATCAACGGAATGTCGGGGAACATCAACCACATCGACCCGTCGAGCCGGACGCAGTTGAGCGGCGAGTCCGAAGCAGCCCGCATCGGCGCGATTCTCGCCGCCGCCGTACTAAAGACGTATCCAAAACTTCACTCCATCGCGCCGTCGACCCTGCACGCCGCCGCCCGTTCGGTGCGGGTGCCGGTGGGCGCCAAGCCGTCGGCCGCGGAAGTTGAGCAGGCGCGCGCGGTCCTGCGAGGCCACGGCCAGGGCGCGGCGTTTCCCCATGTGATTCGCGCCTGGCGCACGCTCGATCTCGCGGAATACGCGGCGGAGGGCGCGTGGTCGAGCGAAGTCCAGGCCATCGTGTTCGGGCGTGAGTTGGCGCTCGTGGGATATCCCGGTGATTCGTTCGTGGAGCTCGGGAACGCGATCAAACAGAATTCCCCCTTCGCGTTCACCTTCATCAGTGAGCAGTCGGGCAACGGCGCGATTAGTTACGTTCCAAACGAAAAGGCGTTTCCCGAGGGCAGCTATGAAGTCGACAGCGCGCGCGTCGCTCCGGGTGGCGGCGAGATCCTGGCGACGGCGGCCACGAGGCTGCTGACCGAACTGTTTCCCCGCCCCTGACCAGGTGGCATCGGGACAACTTTCCCTCGCGCTCCGCGCGAAACCAGCATCGATTCAACGGGCCAGATAGTTTTCGTTTTCACTCTCCATGAACGCAACCATTCGCCTTCCCCTCCTCGCCGCCTGTGTTATGGCCAGCCAGCTGGCCGCCGCCGACCTGCGCATCGGCATCATCGGCACCGACACGTCGCACGTGCCCGCCATCAGCCGCACGTTCAACGATCCCACGTATGCCGGGCACATCAAAGGCGCGCGCGTCACGGTCGCCTTCAAGGGCGGCAGCCCCGATATCGAATCGAGTCGCACCCGCGTCGACAAATTCGCCGAGGACATTTCCTCCAAGTACGGGGTAAAAATCGTCCCCACCATCAAGGAACTCGCGGAACAGGTGGACGCGATCATGATCGAGAGCGTCGACGGCCGCCCCCACCTTGAGCAGGCGAAAGCGGTGTTTTCGTACCGCAAGCCGGTGTTCATCGACAAGCCGATCGCCGGTTCGCTGCGTGATGCGATCGAAATCGTACGGCTGGCCCGCGAGATGAACGTGCCGCTCTTCAGCAGTTCGTCACTCCGGTTCAAGGCCACGCTCGACAAACTGAAGAAGGCGAACTTTGGCGAAATCCGCGGCGCAATCTCAACCGGGCCGGCCTCGAAGGAAGAGCACCACCCGGATCTGTACTGGTATGGCGTTCATCCGACCGAGGCGTTATACGCCGTCATGGGGAAAGGCTGCGAGAGCGTGGTGCGCACGGCGACGGAGAACACGGACGTCGTGACGGGCACCTGGGCAGGCGGCCGCGTCGGAATTCTCTATGGCATGCGCAACGCGGCGTCGCCGTACCGGGTCACGGTTTTTGGCACCAAGTCGGTGGTGGACCAGGAGCCGGAGCCGCGCGGCGGCGGCGCCTACGACGGGCTGTTCGGCGAAGTCTTCAAGTTCTTCCAGACGAAAGTCTCGCCCGTGCCGCTCGACGAGACGCTCGAAATTTTCGCATTTATGGAAGCGGCTGACGAAAGCAAACGGCGCGGAGGCGCAACGGTGAAGCTTACCGACGTCATGGCAAAAAACTCCCCGCCGCGAAAGTAGGGCCGACCGGCGACAGCGGGTCGCGGGAATTCCGGGCAGCACCGATTCAACAGGAATCGCGACGTGTCGTGGTCGCCGCGCGGTGCTGCTCGCCGGGGAGCCGGCGGCGGTGAATACAATGTGAACAAATTGTGAGCCGCCTGACTTGCCCCGGCGCCAGTCGAAGACAACGTCCTTCATCCTCCGCCGCCTCCGCCGCATGGCCATCCTGAACTCCTCATCTGAACGTCTGGA
This sequence comes from Opitutales bacterium, assembly GCA_038204695.1. Taxonomy (GTDB): domain Bacteria; phylum Verrucomicrobiota; class Verrucomicrobiia; order Opitutales; family Opitutaceae; genus ER46. The sequence continues at coordinate 46,948 of JBBRCR010000007.1, forward strand.
ATTCGCACAATTCCTGCTCGGCGTGGATGATGATCCGGATGCCCCTTTTTTTCTGGAACGGACGCCGGCGCCAATCGGCGTGGTCCAGCCCGTGCACAATCTCTTCGGAGGGGAGGCGATCCGCTACCTTGAAACCGCCGTCAGGGGCATGGCCGCGTTTCCCGGCATCGTCTGCCTCGACATCAAGAGGGCGGGTTCCGGCTCATGAAACTGACGGCCGATCAAACCGACGCGTTCACCGAGCTGATCAACATCGGTTATGGTCGGGCGGCGGCCGCGCTCTCGGAGATGACGGGATACCGGCTGAAGCTGGAGGTACCCAAAATCAGCCTGCACGCGATCGATGACGTGGAAGCGATCCTCTCGCGTTTTCTGGAAGGCGAGGCGGTAAGCATCAACCAGGTGTTTTCGGGGCCGTTTTCCGGCAACGCCATGTTGTTGCTCGATGCCGCCGCGGCGCTGCTCTTGAGCCAGCTCCTGGTCGATCCGACGGATGCTACCGGCAACACCCTTGATGCAACGGCGCGCGAGACACTTTCCGAAGCGGGCAATATCCTGCTCACGGCGTGCCTCGGCGCTTTCAGCAACTTGCTGGAGGTCCAGGTTTCCTTCGCCATTCCCCACTTGAATGTGGAAAGTGTGTCGGCACTGCTGAAATCGATCACCGCCAAGGCGGAGGATCTCAGTCACGCGCTGATTGTCCGCACCCGATTTGAATTACGGGCCAGCAATGTCCACGGCTACTTCGTGATTATTCTCGGCGTCACATCGTTGCAGCGGGTCCTGCAGGAAATCGATCGCTGGGAGCGCCGGCTGTAACCGGTTCGCCACTACGCGCGTGACGCTCGCCGCTCCGCTGCCGGCTCGTGCGGGTGGCACGAAGCGGTTATGCGCCTACGTCTGCCGCCCCTGCCGCAACCGGTCGACGAACACCGCCACGATGATCACGAGCCCGATGATGATTTCCTGAAAATAGGTCGGCCAGCCCATCTGCTGCGAACCATTGCGCAGGACCGCCATGATCAGCGCGCCGATCATCGAGCCTAGAACCGTGCCCACGCCGCCGTTGAGGCTCGCGCCACCGATGATCACCGCGGCGATAACGTCCAGCTCGAGTCCCACCGCGACGGTCGGATCACCCTGCCGCAAGCGCGAGAGCTGAAAAAGTCCCGCGAGTCCGAAGAAGCAACCCGCGAGCGCATAGATGACGATCTTCAAGCGCGTCGTCGGAATTCCGCACAGCCGCGCAGTCGCTTCGTTCGAACCAAGCGCAAACACATGCCGGCCAAAAACGGTGTGGCGCAGGAGAATCGCCGTCAGCACCGCGAGCGCGAGCGCCACCCACACACCGGCCGGCAGCGCATAGCTGAATGGATCCGCGGTCGTCATCCAGGTGTTGATGGGCGAAGCCTCGTAATTGACCGTCTGGTTGCTCGCCAGCCACTTTGCCGCCCCCCGGCCCACGCCGAGCGTCCCCAGCGTAATGATGAACGGCGTCATCCGGAGTCCGGCGATCGCCGCGCCGTTCAGCAGCCCGATCAGCCCGCCGGAACCCAACATCGCGAGCAGCGCGCCGGGCGCGCCCCAACCCTTCTGAATCAGCAAGGCGCCAACCACGCTGGTGAACGCGATGCTGGAGCCCACCGACAGGTCGATGCCTCCGCTCACAATGATCATCGTCATGCCCAGCGCGCCCACCGCGACAATCACCGTCTGCGTGAAGATCGTCTTGAAGTTGTGGTAGCTGAGGAAAAACTCGCGCGTCTCCCCGGGGATCGAGAATAACGCGACCACGACGAGCAGCCCGAGAAACGGACCGGCCTTCGCGAGAACCTGCCTGGCGGTGGCTTTCATTTCAGCGGGCACAGGAAAAGGACAGGGGTTCACCGGTCATGGGAATTCAACTACACGCTGCCGGTCGCGACGCGCATGATTTCGGCCTCGCTCCATCCGGCGCGCGGGCGGACGGCCAGCAATTCGCCCCGGCACATCACGCCGATCGTATCGCACAGCCCAAGCAGTTCGGGCAGGTAACTGCTGATCACGACGACCGCCTTCCCGGCGGCCGCGAGTTCACCGACCAGCTCGTAGATTTGGGCTTTGCTGCCGACATCGATGCCGCGCGTGGGTTCGTCGAGCAGGAAGATCCGCGCGGGATGTTCGAGCAGCCGGGCGATCGCGACCTTCTGCTGGTTGCCGCCCGACAACTCGATGACTGGTTGCGACACCTCCCGGCATTTCACGCGCAAGTCGTCGATCCAGCGCTGCGCCGCCGCGCGCTGCCGCCGGCCGTCAATCCAGCCGAAGCGGCCGAATGCCGCGTGCTTCGTCAGCGTGATGTTGTCGGCAATCGATTGCGTGAGCATCAAGCCCTCCTCCTTCCGGTTCTCGCTGAGAAAACCCACCCCTT
>JBBRCR010000008.1:0-46492 GCA_038204695.1 Opitutales bacterium
TTTGAAACGGGTCAGGAGACCGCGGATACGCTGGCGGACTTTCTCCGTCAGCTCAAACGGCCGAACGTCGGCGTAAATTTCGATCCGGCCAACATGCTCCTCTACGACAAGGGCGATCCCATTCCGGCGCTGCAAACTCTCGGGCCGTGGTTGAAGCAATGTCACATCAAGGACGCGCGGCGCACGCGCGTGCCCGGCACGTGGGGCGAGGAAGTCACCGTGGGAACGGGTGAGGTCAACTGGCCGGCGTTCCTCCAAACTCTGGATACGCTCGGCTTTCGCGGCGACCTCTGCATTGAACGTGAAGCCGGCGAACAGCGCGTCGCCGATATTCGCGCCGCGCGCGTGCACCTCGAGCGACTCGTCTCCTGATCCTCAACCCACCCTTTCTTCACCATGGTCAACGTAGCAGTCGTCGGTCTCGGCTTCATGGGCGTCACGCACCTCAAAGCCTATCTCAAGCTGCCGCACGTGCGGCTCGCGGCCATTTGCGATGCGCTGCGTCTGCCGGAAGACGGTGATTTTTCAAAAATCACGGGAAATTTTGGCACCGGCGATCCGCTCAAGCTCGATCTGACGAAGGTCAAAGCCACGCGCGACCTGAACGAGCTGCTGGCGGATCCATCGATTGACCTGATCGACCTGTGTGTCCCCACCCCGACCCACGTGAAGCTCGCCACACTGGCATTGCGCGCCGGCAAACACCTGGTGTGCGAGAAGCCGATGGCACGCACGTCTGCGCAAGCCCGGGAAATTCTGGACGTCGCGAACCAGTCCAAGGGTTATTTTATCCCGGCAATGTGCATGCGGTTCTGGCCCGGCTGGTCGTGGTTGAAGGCCGCCATCGAGCAGGAGACCTATGGCAAAGTGAAAGCGGCCCGGTTCCGCCGCGTGGGGGAACCGCCCGCGTGGGGCCGTGAAGGCTACTTCAACGGCGCGCTCTCGGGTGGCGCGCTGCTGGATCTGCACATCCACGATACCGACTTCGTACAATATATCCTCGGCCGCCCCAAAGCCGTCTATTCGCAGGGGTTCACGTTTTATAGCGGGGCGATCGATCATGTCGTGACGCAGTACACGGTCGCGAATGGGGCCAGCGTGAGTGCCGAAGGCAGCTGGATGATGAGTGACGGCTTTGGTTTCAACATGGCCTATACCGTCATCTTCGAACGCGCCACCGCCGACTACGATCTGAGCCGTGGTACGGACGCGCTGCGCATGTATGAGCAGGGCAAGAGCCCTCGGGTCGTTCCACCCGAGCCTGGTGATGGCTACACCGGCGAGCTGGGCTATATCATCGACTGTATAGAACAACGTCGCCCTCCCGCTCGAGTCACTGGCGCCGACGGGCTGTCGGCGGTCGAGATCTGCGAAGCCGAGGACGAGTCAATCCGCACCGGCCGGGTGGTCATGCTGTCCTGAAACGGCGCGCAATTCCGGAGCTGTCTGGCGAGTGGCTGCGCGCGCCAGCGAGTGGATGGGGTCTTCTGCGTCTTCCCAGTCTTCCACGTCTTCCCCGTCTTCCCCGTCTTCCCCGTCTTCCCCTTCTTCGACGTCTTCCACGTCTTCGACGTCTTCGACGTCTACGCCCGCCCAGGGATAAACATATCTTGTGCCGTTAGCTTCAACTCGCGCGCCATGGCCAGGCTATAGTCGAGGTGGCCAATCACATCGGTGCCGCGTCCATTGCTCCCGAAGGTGAATTTCACGCCGGCGGCGTGAGCCAGTCGAAGAAACGGCAGCGTCGGCAACTTTCGCGGCGCCGTGATCTCAATGGCGACTTGGTGCTTCACCGCAGCGGCAATCACCCGCTGCATCCGCTCCGGCGTCCACAATTCCTGGAGGCGCGGCTCGAGCACGGCCGGAAGATACATCACCGCCGCGAGAATGTTCACCGGACCCGCCGCCATCGTGGTCTCATGATGCGCGACGTACCGCTCCATGAAATCCTGGGCGTCATCAATTTTGACCTCGTCCTTCTTCCAGAGATGCACGAGTCGGCCGTCGCGTTCCACCATCGTCATCGCGTCGGTCAGGACAAAGTCGAGCCGGCCCAGCATCGCGGGCGAAAAACACGCTGCCCAGTCGAGGCCCTCGGCCTGGATCCCGCGATACACGTCCGCCTGCGCCAACTGGTCGAGCCAGCGCTGGAGGTCGGCATCCGAACTCAACACCACCGGGTAAGGATGGCCGCGGATGCCGGCGTGTTCCACCACACCCACCTTCACGCCGAGCTGTACGGCGTGTGCGGATACGCGTTCGAGCCCGAGTTCATCGAGGTGCACGTGGTTGTCGATCAGCGGCAGGCCGGTCGCCCGATCGAGCGGCGGCTTGCCCGACGAACGAACCGCCGCGCGGCCAGAGACACCCGCCAGCACGGCGCCGCCGGCGGCGAGCAGGAAATTGCGACGCGATACGCATCGATTTGCAGTCATGGTGGAGCGGTTTCGATTGCAGCGGAGACCGTCAGTGCCGCAGAGGCGTGCGCGGTGAACAACACCCAATGGTGCGCAAGAATTGGCGAGATCAGCGTGACGGTGATTCCATCCATTCGCTGGCGGTCTCGCAGCCACTCGGCCGCAATCTGCACTCGGTGGCTCGCGACCACTACGGCTCGGTGGCGGTCACCAGGGGGACAAAACGGACGCCGCACAACTCACGGCCGTGCACCTGACCGGATGCGTCTTTGTCGAATCGGAACAGCATCTGCGTTTCCTGCGTGCCACCCAACGGGGCAACCAACCGGCCGTTGGGAGCAAGCTGGTCCAGCAGCGCCGGGGGCATCCGGACGGCCGCGGCCGTCACAATGATCGCCTCAAACGGCGCCGCTTCCGGCCAGCCGCGCGCACCATCGCCGGTCCGAAACGAAATGTTGTCGTACCCGAGCTCCTGCAAAAGACCGCGGGCGCGCCCGGCCAGGGTCGGGATCCGCTCGATCGTGAAAACGGCGGCGGCGAGCTCGGCGAGAATGGCCGTCTGGTAGCCCGAGCCCGTACCGATTTCGAGGACGCGCGAGGTCGGCGTGAGTTCGAGCTGCTCCGTCATGTACCGCACCAGCGACGGTTGGGAAATGGTTTGGGCGCAGCCGATCGGCAGGGCCGTATCGTCGCCGGCCCGCGATCGCTGCTCGGGGGGAACAAAACGTTTGCGCGGCACCGCTTGCACCGCGCGCTCCACCCAGGCCCGAAGTTGTGCACTCCCTGACATTGGCGGGAAATACGGGACGAAATATCAGAGCGTTGCTCCCGGATGGCAACTCCCTGGACAAACGACCGGCCGGGAAATAATTCCTGTCATTGCAAAAAGCGGCGCCGTCCGGGACGTTGCCGGCGTGGATCTGCGGCCAGTCATCGACGACATTGTCAGCCGGAGCGACGATCTTCCCGCCGGGATTCGGGATCGCCGGCAGGCTCGAGCCCTCCTCGAGGAACTGCTCAGGGCGGACTATCCTGCGCTGCTTGATAGCGATCGGAGGGCAGTAATCACCGGGGTTGTGCACGAGCTCGAGGACGATGATTTTTTTGGCACGGAATACGTGGGAGAGGTGTTTGGCGGCGAGGATGAGTCGGACGAATGATGCGCGGCCGTCCGTTACGGGCGCGCGAGCGCGTGTCCAGCCACGGGAACGTCCGGCCCGCCGCTCGCTGATTTGACGCCACCACGAATCTGGAGCGTGATCATGGCTGCCGCCAAATGACTTCGCCCGTATCATCACCCGCTGCCACCCCATGCTCCGCCTCCGGCGCCGGGCCGCAGATTTTTGCGCTGTTCGCTTTCAGCGCGAGCAACCAACTGGCCGTGCGTCGCCTGGGTTCGAAGATGGGGCTCCCGTTCACCGGCAGCGATCTCGCCATGGCGGTGACGCGGCTCGAGTCGTGTTTCCCGGTGCATACGCCACCCGCCGAGTATTTCGCCAGCGGCGCGGGCGGCCGCCATTATCGCGGCTTTTTCGTGCAGGTGACCGGACCCGCCGCGGACCCGGAGATTACGTTCCACTCTCTCGACGCCCTGGCGGCGCAACCCGCGGCCCTCGCACCGTCACTCGCGATTTTGTTGGGCAAACTCGATCCGTTTCTCGTCGAGATTCCCTATCTGCACCTCGGCGAGAACGATTTCATCTACAAGTTTCGGCCGGCGCTGGAGCGCAACACCGCCATCTACGCGCAGGACGAAACCGCGGGAGCGCTGTACCAGTCGCAGTTGTGCGCTGCGATCAAGGCGCTCGCCCGGCAGCATGAACGCACGGCCGCGGCACCCGTGACGCTGAATTTCGGCGCCGTGCACTACATCATCCCGAGTCATTTCGGGTTTTGCCTCGGCGTGAAGAACGCGATCGAACGCGCCTACGAGACCCTGGCCGAGAATCCCGGCCGCCGCGTGTTCATGCTGTCCGAGTTGATCCACAATCCATTCGTGAACGAGGACCTGCACCGGCGTGGACTGCGCTACCTGCAAACCGACAAGGGTGTGCCGTACCTGGTCGCAGGCCCGGTCGCCCCCGGCTCGCCAGAGGCAGCCACGCTTTGGGACACCCTGACGCCAGAGGACATCGTCATCATCCCGGCATTCGGCGCGACGGATGACGACAAGCGGCGGCTCGTGCGCAAGGGCATCGCCGTCTGCCAATACGACGCCACCTGCATGCTCGTGGAAAAGGTGTGGAAGGCCGCCCGCGCGTACGGGCGCGAAGGATACACCATCATCATCCACGGAAAGCACGAACACGAGGAGACCAAGGCCACTTTCTCCAACACCCGCCGCCATGCGCCGGCGGTGATTGTGCGCAACGTCGAGGAGGCGCGGCAGCTTGGTGAAATCATCGCGAGCGATGACGCCGCCCGGCAGCAGCGGTTCGACGAGTTGTTCGCCGGCCGGCACACGCCGGGATTCGATGTGACGCGCCATCTCGAGCGGGTCGCGGTGGTCAACCAGACGACGCTCCTGATGAATGAAACGCTCGCGATCATCGAGCACCTGCGCGCCATCTATCAGGCGAAGTTTGGGGACGACGAGCGCGTGGGCGGTGGTGGCCGCCGCGACACCCTGTGCTACGCCACGCAGGTGAACCAGGATGCGCTGACCCGCGCGCTCGCGGGCCCGCTCGATGCGGCGATTGTGATCGGGGGAAAAAACTCGTCGAACACCTACCAACTGTTCCGGCTCTGTGAGCAGAAGCTCGGCCCGAACGCGTTTTTCATCCAATCCGAGGCCAGCATCCGTTCACCGGCTGTCGTGGAACACTATCTTTATGTCGGCAGCGGCAATGGCCGGACGGAGCTGCGGCCACTCTGGCCGGATGAGGCGCTGGACGGAGCGAATCCGAAGAAGGTGCTCATCACGGGCGGGGCGAGCTGCCCCGACGGGATTATCCAGCAGGTGATTGTGCGAATAAATTCGTTTTTCCCGCCCGAGATGCTGCGTTCCGCCGCCGCCGTCCTGCGGGACATGGAACGTGCATAGCCCGAATCTTTCACCCTCAAACCAATCCAAGGCATGGTCACAGAGGACACAGCGTTCAGACACGGAGACGGCAGGAGACCACAAGGTGTTCGATGCCGTACAGGCAATTGATCGGGCTGGGCCAGGGAAACTTTCCTCTCTGTGAACTCTGCGTCGGAGCTCTGTAGTACAATGTCTGAGCCTGTTGTCTTGCTGCGTGCATGCCTTAACAATGGCGTGAGCCTGTAGTGGCTGCTAGCGCCAGCGAGTGGGTTCATGGCGCCTTTACGATTTGGAACTCGGGGCGGGACGCCCCCTGATGTTGTTCGTATGGGATTTCACGGGCGGGACGCCCGTGCTACGCCAGGCACCGGCAGAAATCAGAATAGAAGTGACGTTGGGTTTCTCCGCTTTGTGGCTGGGAGCGCCGGCGAGTGGATGACGAACGAATGGCAGACTCGAATCCACTCGCTGGCGCTCGCAGCCACGGAGTCGCGAATCGCTCGAGTTGGAGTCTTTTCCGTTCGCGTTTATTCGCGTTCATTCGCGGTTAAGAATCAGCGTGGTTTACAAGCCGCATCGATGGGATCCCGCCGACCAGCAACCGGCCACTGCGCGATGGCAAGGCTCACGCGCCCCGCAGCGGCCCACTTCGCGCGCGGCTCCGCTTCGTCCAGACCAACAGCCAGGCCCAGAACGCGGCACTCACGATCAGGGCCACCGGCAAAACCCAGAGGCAGGCGTGCCGGACATCCGACCGATCGGAAACGTAGCCGACCAACTGCGGCGACCACAAATCGCCGAACATGTGAATGGCGAAAATTGAGCCCGCCATCGCACTGGCACGGGTCGTCACCGGCACGGTTTCCAGAATCAAGGTGTTGACCGGCCCGACGGACAGGAAAATGAGGAACATCGTTACGACCAGCGCCACTTTCGACGCCACCAGCGACTCCGTTGTGAACGCGAAAAACGCCACCGGCGAGGCGGTCAGCGCGCTGAGCGCGAGCACCCATTCGTAGCCCAGACCCGTGCGGCGATGCCACCGCGTCGCCACCAAGCCGCCGAGCAGCGTCGCGGTGAGGCCGGTCGCCGCGAGGGCCGCGCCGAAAAAGTGATTCGCGGCCTCGTTATCCATATGATGGATACGATAGAGGAAAACCGGCGCCCAGGGACCGAATCCGCCAATCGCAAACGTCTGCGCCGCGTAGCCGGCGACGACGAGGACGTAGCGTGGAATCTTCAGCAACCGGGCATAAACGCGCCAACCCTGCGGGGAGACCGCGGCCGCTTCCGTGGGGCCGGCATCAGCGGCCCCGCGTTGCGGCTCCCGGAGCAGGAACAGCACAAACGTCAGGAACAAGCCCGGATATCCGACCCAGAGAAACGCGGCGCGCCATCCATAGTGTTCCGCCACCGTGCCGCCGATGAGGTAGCCGAGCGCCGAGCCGACCGGAATCGCGAGGTAGAAAACGGAGATCGCGAGATTGCGGCGCGCCGGCGCGAACAAGTCGGCAATCCAGCCCGGGCTGATCGTGCCGAAACTCGCCTCGCCGAATCCGACCAGCACGCGAAAAATCAGCAGGGCGCCAAACGTGCCCACGTGGCCGCACATCAGCGTACCGAGGCTCCAGACGAAAACACCCGCCGCGACCAGCCAGCGCCGCGGCATCCGATCGCCCAGGTAACCAAAAATTGGAGACGTCAGAAAGTAGCCCCAGAGAAACGCCGTCTGGAGCGTGCCAAGCTGCGCGTCGGTAAGCCCCAACTCCACCTTCAGCGGTGTGAAAACCGAGGCCAGAATCCAGCGATCGATGTAGTCCAGCAGGTTGAATCCGGTCAGGACCAACAGCGAACCAATGGGCCAGAGGGGTTTGCGATCGTTCGCTTGCGCCACGGCCGCCGAGAAAAGAGGGCCCGCCACAGAACGCAAAAGATATTAGCGCATCCGCGCTGCGCAGCGGCGCGAAATCAGAACCGAATCGTCATGCCCGCGCGCAGGCCATTCTGATTACCAAGGTCGATCTTCGTCGAGTAATTCGCGGTGGCATTGGAGATCGTCTGCGTATAGCTGCCCGCCGACTGGAAAACCGCGCCCGCATAAAAGCCGGCCCGCTCCGTGAGATCGAACTGCAGCGTGGCGTCAGCGTAGTACCCCGGGAGCAACTTGGAGGCTGAATTCGTGTGCGTGTCGGAAATTTCCGCCCCGAAGTCGGGCTGGAAGGTCTGCGTGACCGTGTAATTCGAGCCGGAATAAATCATCGCTGCACCCAGGCTCATGCTCGCGCGAAAGCGGCTGGAAATGGGCACCCACACCGTCGGGCCGGCGCGAAACGTGTAGTACGCACCCTTCAGCTGCCAGCGATTGATCACGTTGGTGTCATTCGTGGTCTCCGACTCGAGCCGGCCCGCCGGCTCGTTGCCGAGCAGCACCGTCGTGTCAACCGTCACGGCCTGGGTGGATCCATCGGAGTTCAAGAGAGGGTTGCCACTCGCATCGAGGATGTTGGTCGTGCTCGAACTCGGAGCCGTGTAGGGCGGCTCGGGCGGAGTCACGCCGTACAGCGAGTAAACGTCGGTCAGGGTCCGCAGCCGGGCCAACACGCTATCGGTGGTATTCGCGGCAATGTCATTCACCGACATGCCCGCCGTAAGATTCCACGCCAGCTTCGTGCCAAAGAGGTTTCCCATGTCGCGCGTGACCGTCAGGTCGAGTCCGTTCGTCGAGTTCGATTTCCGCGAGCGCGTGCCGGTGTCGACGACCTCGGCCGAAAACGTGTGAAACGCCACGTATCCGTCGCCGGTCAGCTGGCGGGCATCGGTGTACGACCACGAATTTGTGCGGCCATCCGGAGCGATGGGATCAAACACCTGCGATCCGGACTGTGGATCGATGATGGGGTTGCCACTCGTGTCCAGGCGCGCGGCCACGCGTGTATCGAGCCCGACCTGCCCGTCGTGGTAGGTCCGGGCGAGCGCGCCGGCGGCCAATCCCGGGTCTTCCGTGGTGGCAATACTTCCCTGTCCGGAAAAAGAGGTCTTGGCCCCGCTGAGGTGCCGCACGCCCATGTGCACCGTGCTTTTCGGCTCGTAGATATATTCGTCAAGATTGCTGAAATCGGGGATTTCAGTGGGGGGGGCGCGGCGCTCTTCATCCTCTGCGTAGACCAGCCCAAAGGCTGAGGTGGAAAGTAGAAGCGCGAGACGAAGGTATTTCATGCGAGGGAAGCGCCGTGGTTGGACGGCATGACAGCAGCAATGTTGCATCAAAGTTCGAGTACACGTTTGCCGCCGTCAACGCGCGATTTGGCAGATGGCCACAGACTTTCCGCGGCAGCGGGCCCGGGAAAGACTTGACGTGGTGCGCGGAGGCCTGGCGCGACCTTAATGGGAATGAGTGGTAATTCGCATGGGTATTTTCTTCCGCCGGCAGCTTAAATCGCCACATTCGTCGTCAATGTCAGCTGCCTCGCCTGAATTGCCATGATCCGTGTGCTGTATGCCGAAGATGATCGCGATGTGGCCGGGATGGTGCGCGCGTACTTCGAACGATTTGGAAATGATATGGTCCTGGAAGTCGTCGACTGTGGCCGCCGTTGTCTGGACGCCATGCAAGAGGGAGGGTACGACGCCCTGCTGCTGGACCTGATGATGCCGGACCTCGATGGGTTGCAGGTGCTGGGGGAACTCGCCGCGCGGCGGGATCCGACGCCGGTCATCATGGTGAGTGGTCAGGGAATGCATGACCTCGCCGTGCGGGCGTTGCGGGCTGGCGCCATCGACTGCATCGACAAGACCTCGCCCGATTTCCGCCGGCTGCCTGAGATCGTGCAGCGCGTCTGCCAGCGCCGGCAGCGGGTGCTCACGGAAAGACCGGTGAGTCCGCCCGCGATGCAGCGCATCCTGTTCACCGACCCGGAACCACGGGAGCGCGAGGCGACCGCGGCGTTTTTCGCCACCAATGCCCCGCGGCTGAATCTCGTAACGGAACCGGAAGAGGCGATTGAACGCGTGCTGCGCGGCGAGATCGAAGCCGAGGCGGTGGTTTTGGGACCACGGTTCAAACCGGCGGTGATGCTCGATGCGTTGCGCCGGTTGCGAGCAGCGAACGAAGGCGTGCCGGTACTGGTCATTTCCGCTGTCGACGACGCCGAGACGACGATCGCCGCATTCAAACTCGGGGCTCACGACTATTTATTGGAGGGACCGGAATGCCTGACGGAGCTGTTTTTCTCGCTCAACAATGCGCTCAAGCAGGCCGACGCCGAGCGCACGAACGCGCGACTCACGTTTGCACTCGCCGAACTCAACCAATCGCTGGCGGCCCAGGTGGCCGCCCGTACGCGCGAGTTGGAGCAGGAGGTCGTCGTGCGACGCGAGGCCGAGAAACAGGCGGGCGACCACGCGGAACGCCTGCAGGCGCTTTCCAGCCAGCTCCTGCGCGTGCAGGAGGATGAACGCCGGGCGCTCGCGCAGGAACTGCACGACGAAATCGGCCAGCTGCTGACGGGGTTGCGATTTCAGCTCGAGGCGGCGCGCAAGGCGGCGCCAAGCCAGCCGCTGCACGAGGCATTGGATGTAACCGGGGAGTTGTTGACCAGCGTGCGCGCCCTCACCCTTCAGCTGCGGCCGCGACTTCTGGATGATCTGGGACTTCCGCCGGCCCTGAAATGGCAAGCCCAGACGTTCCAAAGCCAGACGGGAATCGCGGTCGACCTCGAGGTTTCGTTGCCTCCGGGGCGGCTCGCGCCCGAATTGGAGACGGCCGTGTTTAGAATGGTGCAGGAGGCGCTGACCAATGTCGCGCGCCACTCCGGCGCCAAGGCCGCCGCGGTGACGGTGACGGCGGACGAGACCGCGCTGCACGTCGAAGTTTCCGATCGCGGGCGCGGATTTGACGCTGACCGCGCAATCGCGCGACGTGATTCGCTCGGTCTCGCCGGTCTGGCCGAACGCGTGCGACTCGCCGGCGGCCAGCTGACCATTTTTTCGAAACTCGGACACGGCACCCGCTTGCACGCTGAATTCTCGCTGGTGCCCAACACAGCCACTTCCGCATGACTACTGCCATTATTGCCGACGATCACGACATCGTGCGACGCGGACTCCGCGGCATTCTCGAAAGCGAAGGCACGTACCGCATCATCGCCGAGGCTTCCGACGGGCTCACGGCCGCGCAACTCGTCGACAAGCACAAGCCCAACGTGCTGATCCTCGACCTCAACATGCCGCGGTTGCATGGGATCGAGGTCCTGCGCCAAACCCGCAGCACCAGTCCCCAGACGCGCGTCATCGTGCTTTCCATGCACAACGACGAGCCGTACGTGATCGAGGCGCTGCGCGCCGGAGCGATGGCCTACATTTTGAAAGGCTCGGAGTCCGCGGAAATCGCGCATGCGCTCAAGGAAGTGCTTGCCGGCCGGCGCTTTCTCAGTGCGACGCTTTCGGAGTGGGCGATCAACGCGCTGGTCGCGAAACCGGTCGACGAATCGGATCCCGTGCAATCGTTGACCCCGCGCGAACGCGTGGTGCTTCAACTCGCGGCCGAGGGCAGCAGCAACGCCGAGATCGGCGAGAAACTGTTCATCAGTCCGCGCACCGCCGAAACGCATCGCACGAACCTGCTGCGCAAACTGGGCATGCAATCTCAGACTGACCTCGTGCGGTTCGCGATCCGCAAAGGTCTCATTCAGGCCTGACGCGCGGGTCTTCGCGTTTAACTCCGCGGCGTGTTCGCCGCCGTCTGCTCCTGCATTCCGCGGCGAATGAAGCCGACTCCCTCGCTGTCGGCCTTGACCCGAACGACCGCCTGGTGACTCGAGTCGTTGCCGATGTAGTCGACCGTGGCCGCAGCCATGATCGGCAGGTATTTTCGAAGATCCTTGCTCTCGTCCTCGGCGCTGGCGGTCACGCTCCAAAGCTCGGCCGGCGGGCGACCTTCAGCGGCCGCTTTGTTTTCCCGGGCGGTAATCCGCATGTATTTCTCGTAGATGGTGACCTGCCGCGGCATGTCATCGTAGCCAATCAACTCAGAGCGTGGCGGGTCATAAACCGCCACTGTCCGAAAGGTCGTGTTGCCGCGGGCATCCGTGACGGGAACGGTATCATAGCGCACGCCACCTCCCACCTGCGCATACACGGGAACACTCACCCGCTCCATTTTGGTGCGGGGAGCGTCCATGCCGTAATCCAACTCCACGATCATGTCCGCTACGTTTTCGTTCGGTGCCTCGTACAGGCCCTTGCCGGACAGCGCCGTGCGCACGTAATCAGCCGCCTCCTTATAGCGAAGATTCTCTTCGCCGAGCGCGGGATTCTTGCTTTTCAACCGATACGACTGCGAATCCGGCTTCGCGGCTCGGGTGAGGGCGTCGACCTTCACGTCATATCGATTCGTGGCGCAGCCGCCCAACAGGATAGCGAATCCGATGGCACCAAGAGGTACGACGCCGCGGAGGAAAAGCTTGGTCATGACTCGGAGGGAGTGTGGGCTGGGACGGAGTTATCTGCGCCCGCGCCGCGTCGGCAATTACGTTCCGGGCTTGACCGCCGGAGGGGCGGTCTGGGCGGCGGCTTCAGTTTTATCGCTCGTGACTCGAACCTCCTCACCCCTGAGCCGGGCGAGTTCCTCTTCGAGACGAGCGATCTCCGCTTCGGTGGAAAGCGTCTTCTCGCGCGAATCGTCGAGTTCCTTCTTGCGGGCCAGGGCCGCGCCTCGCTCGTCGCGCAACTTCTTCAGCCGGTCGTTGGCCACCTCGAGCTTCTTGCGTGCGTCGTTCAATTCGATCTCCGAGATGCGGAAACCCTCGGCGATTGAAAGTTCCTCCTCCATGGACGCTTTCATCTTCGCATCCTCCGCGCGGCGCTTGGCCAGTTCCTGCTGGTAGGCCCGCTCCTGGGAAAGACGATCCTGTTCTTTGCGGTCCTTGGCGTCCTGGACCATGCCGATGACACCGCCGACCAAGGCACCCGCGGCGGCGCCGCCGAGCAGACCGGTACCGCTGCCCATGCTGCTATTACCACCGATCACGGCACCCGTGACACCACCGATGGCGGCTCCGGTGCCTGCGCCGGTGGCGGTTTTCGAAGGGGCTACGCCGGATGAACACGCCGATAGTCCGGCCACCGCAAACGCGGTGCCGACGTGAATGAAAATGCGCTTGCGGGAGCGCGGAGTATGCTGGGAAGAGGCCATGGAAGAAACGGGGGCGGTGATAGATTAGACTCGCGCTGCCTACAGAGTGTTCGTTTTTAGTTTTATTCAAACGCGAGCTTGCATTTTGTGCCCAAGACTGGCTTCGCGGCGGCTCAGTTGAAAAACCAGACATTATGGGGCATAAGAAGAGCCGAGCCCGCGTTCGAACCCGCCCCGAACCTATTCCTATGATCTCGCGAAACAAGGGGATTTTCTCCTCCGATTTCCTGGTGCCCGCCCTCGGGCTAATGTTCGCCGTAGTCCTGGTTGAACCGATTTTTGCACTCGTGGTGCGACCGCGGGCCGAGGACATCGCCCTTAAGATGCGGGTCATGGCGGCCCAAGGCGCCGGGGGCGGGGAAAAGTCCGGCTCGCGCTCAATCTACGTCATCATCAAGGACCCGGAACAGGAGTTTGAGATCATGTTTGCGGTTTGGGGCTTCATCATTCTGGGGCACAAACTTCTCCAGGTGCGCTCGGAACGCCGCCTTTTCCGACACGATTTTGTGCGGATTCAACCCGGCGAACGCATCATTCCGGAGGATGCCCTCGACCGCTACAAGGAGTTGCGCACGGCCATCGATCGCGAGCCGCGGTGGCGCGAACGGCTGCTGCCCGAGAGCATGCTCGCCGCCCTGCACCGGTTCCACGCCACCAACTCCATTCAGGATGCCGCCAACGCCGTGAAAGAGCGCGCCGAACTTACCGCCGACCGGCTCGACTCGTCGTTGTCGCTGGTGCGCTACATCGCGTGGGCCATTCCCGCCATCGGATTCATCGGCACGGTGCGCGGCATCGGTCTCGCGCTCGCGTTTGCCGAGGACGCGATCAAGGGCGACATCGCGCCGGTGACCGACGCGCTCGGCCTGGCATTCAACTCCACGCTGGTCGCGCTGCTGATTTCCATGGTGCTGATGTATGTCATGCACATCGTGCAGTCGCGGCAGGAATCCTTTATCCTCGAAACGCAGACGTATTGCCGCGACAAGTTGATCGACGTAATGAAAGTTCCGGTACGCGAGGAAAACACCGGCGCCTACGTCTAACCCCGCGTCATGCCCACCATCGGTATCGAGTTATGTGATGCAGGTCTTCTCACGGCCACGTGCGACGGAGCGGACGCCCGCCTGCTCGATGTGCCGGATCGAAACGGCTCGGCCGAATGGCCGGGTTACTGCTACCACGACGGGACGAACTTCTCGTTCGGCCGGTCCGCGGAGGACAACTGGTTCGTCCACCCGCGCCGCGTCTTGCACACGTTTTGGGCGCGACTGGCCCACGAGCCGTCGCCGCTGCATACGGGCGTCAAGCCGCCGTCGTTTTCGGAACTCGGTTTCTTTTTCCTCCGGGAGTTTGTCAGCCGGCTGAACGCGAGCGCAGGCGCCTGCGACCAACTCGTGCTTGCGATCCCTGGTGAATACCTGAAGGACGCCGCCACCTCGGAGCAAAAAGTCGGCTTGCTTCTCGGCATGAGCGGCGAGTTGAAGCTGCCGCTGGCGGGCATGATTGACATGGCGTGCGCGTCGTTGTGCGACCCGCGCGCGAGCGGGTTCAATCCCGCGCTGCCGGTGGTCGTGCTCGACGTGCATCTGGAAGGCGCCGACTTCACCCTGCTCACGACGGATCGCCAGCTCGAACGCAAGGATTTCATCCACCTGCCGCAATTGGGCTACGCGCATCTGCTGAAACAGCTCACCGGCGCCATGGGTAACCGCTTCCTCCGGCAGACGGCGTTCGACATCCTCGAGGACGGCCGGATCGAGCAGACGTTTTACCGGCAGACCAAGGACTTCTTTCTAAACGACGGCGGAGAGTTTCGCTTCCACATCAACACGGCGACGCGCGCCTACGAGATGATCGCAAAACGCGAGCAACTCGCCTCGGATGCGCAGGGCTTTGTCGGCACTTTGGTCCAGGGACTGCAATCATTCATCAAGAATTCGCCGCACGCCTCCGAGCCCTGCACGATCGCCATCGCCGATCGCGCGGCCCATCTCCCGGGGCTCGAGGCGAAGTTGCGGGCGGCCGGCTATTCCCGATTCGTCCGGCTGCCACGCGGAGCGGCCGCCTGTGGGGCGGCTTGCATCGGTCGCCGCCGTCTCCAGGTACCCGCGGATCTCGGCGATGTCGCGGTCGAGACCGCCGTGCCGTTGTCCGACGCGCGCCGGTCGAGCGCCGGCCTGTGGAACGTCCGGCTCCAAAAGCACCGCGACGCCGGCCCGCGGGTGCCGCCCACCCACGCCATTCTCAATGGCATCGGCCATGCCATTGGCGCGAAGCCGCGGTTCACGATTGGCAACGCCGACCTCGGAGTCGACGTGCCCCTGCCCGATACCTTCAGCGGAGCTGACGATTGTGCGGTTCCGCTCGTCCATGAAGGGGACCGGCTCTGGTTTGTCGACGCGGCGCCGGGCCACAGTTTTGCCGGGGCGGTGACGCCCGCCGCACGGACCGTGATCGAGGCGGGCGATCGGCTCACCGTCCACTGCGGCAACGCGTCGGCGGAAATCCTGTTCGCGCATTGTCGCGTGACCAACGGACACCCGTCCTGAGTCGCAATGGCCCGTATCACCCTCAAACGCCGCGAGGCGGAGGTTTTCAGCATTTCGTTCCTCGACTGCATCTGCTGCGGCTTTGGCGCGGTCCTGCTCGTCTTCCTGCTGACGGTCTCCTCGAAGACCAGCGTGGACAAGGGCGTCGTCGACGAAGTCCGCGAACGGGTGCGCAAAGCGGAGAACGAATTGAGGCTGAACCAGCAGGATCTCGACCGCATTGCCCAGCTGCTCGCCGCCGCCCAACTCGAGTTGCAGGACATCAACGCGCGGAATGTGCAGGACCAGCTGAAATTGAGTGAACGCAAACGCGAGTTGCTCCTGATGCTGCAGCAAACGAGCGCGATGAAGGAGGCGCTCGACCGGCTCCTCGCCGAGAAGAAGGATCTTCCCACCGAGGAAGTGGCGCCCATTCCAATTCCCGAGATTGATCGCCGCCAGTATCTCACCGGCGTGAAGCTGCATGGCGAATTCGTGGTTTTTCTTGTGCGCACCTCGGGCTCGATGCTCGGCGAAACGATCGACGACGCGGCCTCCCGGCTCGGTGATCCCGATGAAATGAAACGGGAGGCACCAAAATGGAAGCGCACCGTGCACGCGATCCAGTGGTTGCTCGCCTCGCTGGATCCGGAAACCCATTTTCAGATCCTGTTCTTCAACGAAGAGACAACCCCCGTGCTGCCCACGCGCGGCGATGAATGGTTCACGACCAAGGACCGGCCGACGATTGGCGAGATTCTTAAGCGGCTCAATGAAGTCGTGCCACAGGGCGGAGCGAACCTCGAACGGGCTTTCACGGCCATCCGATTCTTGCCGCGACTGCCGGACAGCATCGTGCTGCTGACCGACGGCCTGCCGACCAAGAGCGACTCGATCCCCATGGAAGGTGACGTGGGGGAGGAACAGCGTATCCGGTTTTTCGAGATTGCGACCAAACAGCTCCCGCCGCGCATTCCCGTGAGCACGATTCTTTTCCCCTTGCTGACGGGTGATCCCGGCGCGCCCGGACTGCATTGGGAACTCGCCAATGCGACCCGTGGCGCCCTGGTCAGTCCCTCCAAATCCTGGCCCGACACATGATCCGCCGTCGCGTAGCCCAAACCTTCAGTCTCTCGTTCCTCGACGTGATTTGTTGCGGGTTCGGGGCGATCATCCTGATCTTCGTCCTCACGATCGGCTCGCGCGAGAAGGAGAAGATCGAACACCTGATCAGCCTCCGCCGCGTGCTCGCGGCGCAGCTGGCGGAACTGGCGCAGTTGAAAAGTTCCAAGGACGATCTCGATCGTAGCCAGAAGCTCGCGGTTCTCGTCACGGACGCCCGCAAAAGCAACGAGACGGTTCACGCCATGCTCGCGGATCTGGAGCAACAGCTGCAGAACGAGAAAAGCGGCCAGAAGGCTCTGCTGGTTGACCTCGACGAACTGCAACGGGAAATCGCCTCGCGGCAGAAGAAGCCCGAAGTGAAACTGCTGCCCGAGGTCAAACCCACCCCGGTTGGCCTGCCCGTGGGCAGCAACTACATCGCCATCATCATCGACACGTCCGGCTCGATGCGCGATCCCAACCACGGCGGACTGTGGCCCATTGTAATTCGAAAGATTGACGAGGTACTCGACGTGTATCCACAGCTCGATGGCGTGCAACTGCTCGATGGCGACGGTCGTTTTATTCTGGGCCGCCGCGGCACCGGCACGGAGGCGTGGCTGGCGGACTCCGCGGAGATGCGGGACCGGATCAAGCGCACGCTGCGACGCTACAATCAGGATTCAATTTCCAATCCCGTTCCGGGAATCTACAACGCGCTGCGATTTCTCTACGACAAGGAAAACGCCAGCATGCGCATGGGCATCTACGTGTTTGGCGATGAATTCGTGGAGGTCGCCGATCCGGTCATTCGCCGGCTGGACGAGTTGAATCCCGCGGATGAAAACGGCCAGCGCAAGGTCGTCATCAACGCGATCGGCTTCCCGACCACGATTCGGTACACGTTCTCGATGGGCAACACCGGACTCAAGTTCGCCAACCTGATGCGCACGGTGACCTATCAGCACGGCGGCGCCTTCATCGCGCTGCAGGATCTCTGAGGTCGATTGGACCCGTGGCTGTGGAAATCGACAGCGATTTTCGGCGCCCGTCTTCCCCGTCCTCCAAGTCTTCCCCGTCTTCCAAGTCCTCCAAGTCTTCCCCGTCCTCCAAGTCTTCCCCGTCTTCCAAGTCCTCCAAGTCTTCCCCGTCTTCCAAGTCTTCCAAGTCCTCCAAGTCTTCCAAATCTTCCAAGTCTTCCAAGTCTTCCAAGTCTTCCAAATCTTCAGCACTTCCCGATTCCGCACACGCGGAAGCCGATTTCCTTGAGCTTGGGCAGGTCGAGGATGTTGCGGCCGTCAAAGACAAACGCCGGCTTGTGCATCGCGTCGTAAATCCTGGTGAAATTCAATTTCTTGAATTCGTCCCATTCGGTGGCGACGGCGAGGGCGTGCGCTCCGTCGGCCGCCTCGTAAGCGCTCGATACGATTGTCAGTCGGCCATCATCAATCGAGTCGCCGAGAACATCACGCCGGATTTGGCTCGCCGGCACCTTGGGATCGTAAACCACCACCCTTGCCTGCTCGGCCAGCAAATCACGACAGACCAGGATCGCCGCGGACTCACGCGTGTCATCCGTGTCCTTCTTGAACGCAAAACCAAGCAGCGCGATTTTCTTGTCCGCGACGGTATTGAAGAGCGAACGAACAATCCGCGTGGCGAACCGGCGCTTCTGCCAGTCGTTGATCTTCACCACGCTCTCCCAGTACGCCGCCACCTCCGGAAGCCCGAAGTGATCGCACAGATACACGAGATTCAGAATGTCCTTCTGGAAGCACGAGCCGCCGAAGCCCACGGAAGCCTTGAGAAATTTCGGGCCGATTCGCGAATCCTTGCCCACGGCATTCGCCACTTCGTCGACATCCGCACCGGTCGCCTCGCACAAGGCCGAGACCGAGTTGATCGATGAAATTCGCTGCGCCAGGAAGGCGTTCGCCACCAGCTTCGACAACTCGGATGACCAGAGATTCGTCGTGATGATTCGCTCGCGGGGCACCCAGTTGGCATACACGCCGGTGAGCACCTCCATCGCCGCCTCGCCAGTGGGCGTGCGTTCGCCGCCAATCAGCACGCGGTCGGGCGACATCAGGTCCGCGATGGCGGTTCCTTCGGCAAGAAACTCCGGATTCGAAAGGACCTCGAAACGGTGATTCTTCGAATTTGCCTGGAGGATGTCCTTGATCGTCTCGGCCGTCTTCACGGGGATCGTGGACTTTTCCACGATGATTTTCGGCCCGTCGGCATGCTCTGCGATTGTGCGCGCGACTGACTCGATGAAGCGCAGATCGGCCGCCCTGCCCGCTCCCAGGCCATAAGTCTTGGTCGGGGTGTTGACAGCGACGAAGATGATGTCCGCCGCCTTGATGGCGCCGATGACATCCGTGGAAAAATGGAGGTTGCGACCCCGCGTCTGGCGCACGATCTCATCCAATCCCAACTCGTAGATCGGAAGTGTATCCGAGTTCCACGCCGCGATTCGGCTGGCGTTCATGTCGACCACTTTCACTTCGATGCCCGGTGCCTTCAGGGCGATCATCGCCATCGTGGGGCCACCGACATAACCAGCGCCAATACAACAAATTTTCATGCGGGATGCGGGCGAGAGTTGGCGGCCGTCTCCGCAAATCCAAGACAGAAGTTCGGTTGAGGGTAGCACCCGCCGGGTAGATCGGGATGCGCGATGTTCTGATGCAGCGCCGGATCGCTCGAGAAGCACTGCAGCGTCAGTGATCGGTCTCTCCCCATGCGCCGGGGGAGACAGCCGATTCGCGTTCTCTCAAAGGAGGGCAATGGAACAGCCTACCTGGGGAGGGCCCTTGCCGACGTACTCAAGAAAGACATCGGCGGAACGCCGATGCCACGCCGAGCACGACCGGTACACCAAACAGAGTCGGACCTCCCAAGGGTTGCCGTGGCATGGGCGTCTCGCGGGCCGCCCCGCCCCACGTCCACTGTACTCTAACGCGCCGGCTGGCTCAGAACGAGCCAGCATGCCCCTCCCACCTCAAGCCGGAGTCGGCGCCGGCGCCGGACCCATCGGCTCGGGTTCCGGAGACTTTTCCGGAACTTTCTTGCCCGCGGGCGGCGACTTGCCGTCGGGCTTCGTAAACGTGGTCTGCACAATCGGCGAACGAATTTCCCCAAACTGCAAAATTTCGAGGACGTGCTTTCCGTCGAGGGTCTCGTGCTCGAGCAGCCCCTCGGCAATCTTGTCGAGCGCCTGACGGTGAGTGGAAATCAGTTCCCTCGCCCGGGCATACTGCTCGTCGATGATCCGGTGAATCTCAGCGTCGATCTTTCGTGCCGTGTCTTCCGAAATGTTCTCGTTGCGGGTGATTTCGCGACCAAGAAAAACCGTGTCGTGATGCTCACCGAAAGCGACCGGCCCGAGGGGGCTCATGCCCCAGTCGCACACCATGTGTCGCGCAATCTTCGTGATCTGTTTGATGTCACCGGCGGCGCCGCTCGAAATATCGCCCAGCACGAGTTCCTCCGCGATTCGGCCGCCGAGCCCCATGCAAATCTGGCCCAGCATCCGTTTCCGGGCATGCGTGAGTACATCCTTCTTCGGGATGAACATCGTGCTGCCGAGGCTGCGACCCCGCGGAATGATGGTCACCTTGTGCACCGGCATATGCCCGTCGTCGAGGACCGCCTGCACCAGCGCGTGTCCAGCCTCATGATACGCGGTGAGCTTCTTCTCCTCGTCGTCCATCAGCCGCCGCCGCTCCCGGCCAAACTGAACCTTTTCGCGCGCGTCATCGACGTCGATCATCTCGACCTTCTTCTTGCTCCGACGCGCCGCCAGCAGCGCCGCTTCGTTCAAAAGATTCGCCAATTCCGCCCCGGACAAACCGGGCGTACCGCGCGCAATCACCATCAAATCCACATTCTCGGCGAGGCTGACTTTCTTCGCATGAACCCGCAGGATCTGCTCGCGTCCGATCAAGTCCGGCAGGTCGACGTAAATCTGCCGATCGAACCGACCCGGCCGCAGCAACGCGCTGTCGAGCACATCCGGCCGATTGGTCGCCGCGATGATGATCACGCCTTCGGTCGTATCGAAGCCGTCCATCTCGACCAGCAGTGAATTCAACGTCTGCTCACGCTCGTCGTTGCCACCACCCAGACCGGCACCGCGCTGACGGCCAACGGCGTCGATTTCGTCGATGAAGATGATGCACGGCGCGCTCTTGCGGCCCTGTTCGAACATGTCGCGTACGCGGCTCGCACCGACGCCCACGAACATTTCCACGAAGTCGGAGCCGGAGATGCTGAAGAACGGCACATCGGCCTCGCCGGCCACGGCCTTCGCCAGCAGGGTCTTGCCCGTACCCGGCGGGCCCACCATGAGGATGCCCTTCGGGATCCGGCCACCCATCTTCGTAAACTTCTTCGGGTCCTTGAGGAACTCGACGACCTCGGAGACTTCCTCCTTGGCCTCGTCGCATCCCGCCACGTCCGCAAATGTGAGCTTGTCGCGATCCCGCGTCAGCAGCTTGGCCCGGCTCTTGCCAAAACTGAGCGCGCCACGACCGGCCTGCCGCAACTGGCGGACAAAAAGAAAATACAGCAGCCCGATGATGATAACGAACGGAATCACCTGCGCGGCAATCGAGGTCAGCAGCGTCTGAGTCGGCTGTTCGATGAACAGCTTCGATTTTTGCAGCCGCTCCATGTTCGTGTCGGTCAGCCGGCCGGCCGCGCGAAACGGCCGGTACGGTGTGTTCGCGTCCTTGCGGCTCTCTCCCAGAACAGCGACCCAATCGCGCCCGCCACTCGGATCAGGGCGAATCACGCTCCCGGGCTTGATGTTCTGAGTCTCCGCCCGGTCAACGACTTCCTGAATCGTCAGCATGTCGGGCGTGTTCGTCATGCCCGGCGAGTAGTAAAGGAGCGCCAGCACCGCGGCCACCAACGCCAGCCAGAAGATCAACATCTTCGGTTGAAAGCGATCGGGCGGCAGGTTTTTTAGCGCGCGGCGGGACTTCTTGTTGTCGGATTCGGGCATTTCGAAATTTTGGACGAGCGCAGAACGTGGATGTTCCACCAGGAGAAGTCAATTGGCGCCCCGTTGGAATCTGCGGCGGCGTTTCGTCGCTTTCTCGAAATACAGCATTCCGCTCTTGATGACCGCAAACCCATCCCGGCCAACGCTGTGTCGGGTGGGCGTTCCGCGTTCGATCGCGGTTAGCAGGGCATCGAACGCCTGGCGCGAAATTTCGCCGACGTCGCGCTGAGCGAGGATCCAACGGTGCAGCGCTCGACGCCACAGCGCACGCGGTTTCCCCGCGAGTGGCTTCAGGAGCAGTTCTCCGGAGGAGCCTAGCTCCGCGAACTCATCGGCCCAAGCCTCGAGCGCGACATCATCCTCCTCCAACAACAATCGCGAACGGGCCGCACCGGCGTGCGCATCGCGCCGGGCCGCCGCCACCCAGGCGGGCACCACATCCCGGCGGATCCGGTTGCGAAAAAACACGTCCCCGGCATTCGACGAATCGTCGCGCCACCCGATCCCCGCCGCCCGCAGCGCCTCGGCGATTTCAGCCTTCTTTAAGGTCAACAGCGGCCGCAAATGAACGCGACCGCCCGGCATCGGCTGCACCGGACGCGGTGCCGCCAGGCCACCCGTTCCACTTCCGCGGGCCAGCCGCATCAACATCGTTTCCGCAATGTCGTCCTGTTGGTGGCCCAGCCAGACCACGCGTGCATGGGTTCCGAAAAATGTCATCCGGGCAGTCCGCGCCTCGGCCTCACTTGCATCGACCGGAGCCTTTTCCCAGTGGCCCGAAACGAGTGGCACGCCGAGCCCGGCACAGGTCTGCCGGCAAAACGCCGCATCGGCCCGTGACTCGGCACCCCGCAACCGGTGATCGAAATGCAACGCGGACAAGCCGCGGCGCTTTGCCGGCCAGTGCGCCCATACCAGCAGGAGCAGCGCGAGCGAATCCGCTCCGCCGGAGAACGCGACCGACCACTTCTTCCGCCGGCCCGCACCTTCCGCCCACGCCAGCACCGCCGGCTCCAGACGGTGTCGCGGGAGCAGCGCCGCGAGTTTTGCCGCGCCTTCCGGGAGCGCGGGGTTCCTGCCCGTCGCCTTCACTGCGGGCGGGCCCGACGCCCGCGCTCCCGGAGGTGGCTCATGCGAAGGTCAGATACTCCTTGCCGAAATACGGCACAAGCACCGTGGGGATCCGCACGCGCCGGTCAGCCTCGAGGTTGTTTTCCAGCAGCGCGGCAATGACGCGCGGCACGGCGAGACCGGAGCCGTTCAACGTATGCAGAAGCTCGGGCTTCCCGGTCTGGGCCGAGCGGAAACGAATCTGCGCCCGGCGCGCCTGGAACGCCTCGAAATTCGAGCAGCTCGAAACCTCGAGCCATCGCTTCTGGCCGGCCGACCACACTTCCAAATCATATTTCTTCGACTGCGTGAAACCCAGATCGCCGGCGCACATCAGCAGAACGCGATAGGGCAGCTCGAGTTTTTGCAGCAGGCGCTCGGCATCGCCCCGCAACTGCTCGAGCTCATCGTAACTGGTCGACGGGTGCACCCACTTCAGCAACTCCACCTTGTCGAACTGGTGCAGCCGGTTGAGCCCGCGCACATCCTTGCCATGGCTGCCGGCCTCGCGGCGAAAACAGGGCGAATACGCGCAACGCCGCACCGGCAGCGCCGACTCGTCGATGATCTCATCGCGAAAGAAATTCGTGAGCGGCACCTCGGCCGTCGGGATGGCATAGAACCGATCCTCGGTCGTTTCGTACATCTGGCCCTCCTTGTCGGGCAGCTGCCCGGTCGCGGTGGCGCTCGCGCCGTTCACAAACAGCGGCGGATTCACTTCGACGTAGCCCGCCTTGGTATTCTCATCGAGGAAGAACTGCACCAGCGCACGCACGAGCCGGGCGCCATCGCCGACATAGAACGGGAAACCGGCGCCGGTGACCTTCGAGCCGCGGGAGAAGTCGAAGAGTTTTTCGAAACCGGGAATCTCCCAATGCGGAATCGCATGCGGCCGCGGCTGATCGTGCGCGCCATGCAACGCATGCACCACATTCTCCTCCGGCGTCCGGCCGTCCGGCACGCTCGCGTGCGGCAGGTTGGGCAGCGAAAGCATCGCTTCGCGAAACTTTTCTTCGGTCAGCTTCAGCTGCACCTCGCGTTCCTTCACCTGGCCCGAGACCGCTTTCATCTCCCCCACCTTCGCCAGGAATTCCGGCGAACCCTTCGGCAGGGCGGCCATCGCGGTATTCGCCGCTTTCTGCTTCGCGCGCCAACCCTCGACCTCCTGCAATTGCGCCCGCCAGGCGGCATCGATGGCGAGCACGCCATCGAGATCGACCGTGAGGTGTTTCTTGGCAATGGCCGCGCGGACAACATCCGGCGATTCGCGAACGAGCTTGGGATCGAGCATGAGAGTTACGGGACGAAATCGAAGTCGAGGGACGGCGGCGGGCCGGGATAGGCAGCGGCTGCGCGGCCGGGGTGAATTGAAAACGGTTCCGTGAGCATCGTGGAACAGAGGCGGCCCGCCTCACTTGAACCGCGCCCGCGCGCGCTGAAACCGCGCATAAACATCCTTCGCCGACAGCAGCTTCAAGTCACCGACGGGAGCCTGCACGACGACATTGCCCGGCGCCTTCAACGGATAGGGCCCAAACAACCGCGGATCCGTCGGTCCAAATATACCCAATACGCGGACGCCGAGCGCCGCCGCCAGATGCAACGGCCCGCTGTCGTTCGCAATGACCCACTCGGCCCGCGTGATCAGCGCCGGCAGCGACACCAGGCTCGTGTTCCCGGTCAGGTTGAAGAATTGAGGCGGCGGATACGAACCACGATCGTGCACGTAATTGCTCCCCGCCCAGATCACCTTGCGATTCTTCTCCTCGCGCAGGATCAGCTCGGTGAGCTGCTTGAATCCGTTCCAACACTTTTCGGCGCGGCGGCTGTCGGGAAACATCACGATCGGCTTCACCCCCGCGCGCGCATCGGCAAAGCGGAGCTGGAGGTTGTGCACCTCCCGGAATTGCAGCGTGCCGCGCAGCTCGGGCTTCACGCCGAGGACGGGACAAAACTGCAGCAGGATATCCAAAGCGTGGCTACGTTTGCCGTCCTCCGGCAGCGGCACTTTGACGTCGTAAAACATTCCCGCACCTTCGCGCGCATCGCTCCGGCCGACCTTCTTCGCCGCGTTCGTGCGCGAGGTCATGAGGCCGGTGCGCAGCAGGCCTTGAAAATCAAAAACGTAATCGAACGTCGTTTTGCGCAGCTCCTTCGTGAGCTGGATGAACGCCTTCACGCCTCCGTTGCGCTGGAAAACATAAACCTGATCGACCGCCTCGCACGCCCGGACGATGGGCGCGAAAATCTCCCGCACGACCCACGAAATGCGCAGGTCGCGCCGCTGCGCCTTCAGCGACGTGGCGACCTGAAGCCCGTGCACGATGTCGCCGAGCGAGGATGGTTTGATGATGAGGAGATGGGTCATGGGCGCCGGCCGCCGGACCCGGCCCGGCGGCGCGAAGCGCAACGTTCATGGCGTTTCGCACCAGAAATCAAAGCCAAATCCCCGAGTCCGGTTCGCGATCGGCGACGGCTGAACCGCGACCGGGAGTTCCAGCCACTCCATCCGCGGACTCGAGTAGGGTTGCCTCGTCACGTTGCACCTACCAATGAAAAGCGAGTGCAGCTCCTCGTGCTCAAACTTGTCGGCTGGCTGGTCGCGCACGCGCCGGAGCCGCTGCTGCGCTGCTTCACCGCCGTCGCCGGCGACTTTATTTTTAACTGTCTGCCGCGCCGGCGCCGGCTGGTCCTTTCCAACCTGCACCACGCCTTTCCGGAAAAGCCGGCGCACTGGCACCGGGCGATCGGCCGCGAAAGTTGCCGGCGGCTGATCGAAACAGCGCTGCTGTCGCTCGCCACCCCCTTTCTGTCCGAACCGCGCGCGCGCGAAATCGTATCCGCCGCGCCCTCACTGGTCACTGCCCTTACGACGCATCACGCCTCCCCCGCCCCCACGCTAATCTGCTCGCCGCACCTTGCGTACTGGGAGGCGCAAACCTGGATGAGCCTCGTCGTCCCCGGACCGTTTCCGGAGTTTGGCACGATCTTCCGGCCCCTCGACAACGCGGCGGCCAACGCCTTCGTCCAAGCCTCGCGCGAGCGTTTCGGGATCAAACTGCTCTCGCGCAAGGAAGGCTTTGCCGAGGCGCTCAAGATTCTTCGCCGCCGCGGTTTCGTCGGCGTGCTCTTCGATCAGAATGCCGGCCTCCAGGGCGCGCTGACCCTGCTGTTCGATCGCGTGTGCTCGACGACCGAGCTGCCCGGTTTGATGGCCAGAAAATTCGACGCCCGCGTCTATGGCATCTTTCCGCGCCGGCTCGGTTTCTGGCGCGTGGAAATCAGCGTGCAGCGGATCTCCGCCGTCGCAGGCAGCAGCGACGGCGTCACCATCGGACTCAATCGGTGGCTGGAGGAGTTGCTGCGCAGCGACGACAATCTCTGCGCGTCCTGGCTCTGGGCGCACGACCGCTGGCGGAACCAGGACATGCCGGCGCGCCGTTTTCGGCTCGAAGCGAAACGCGATCTCCTCGCCGCCGAGCTGGCCCTGCGCGGCCTGCCGCCAATGCCCCGCCGCACCAGGATCTGGATACGGCTGCCGAATTGGCTGGGCGATGTCGTCATGGCGCTGCCTCTCCTGCGGGCCTTGCGCGCGGGACGCCCCGAAGCCGAACTCACCCTGGTGGGGCGGGCCGCGTTTCGCCCGCTCGTCGAACTGGCCGGCATCGCCGACCGGTTTGAAGCGCTGCCGCGTCGCGGGCCGGGCTACTTTGCGCATTTCCGGCGCTTGCGCGCGGAGTTTCCCGACGTCTGGGTTCTCCTCACCAACTCCTTCCGTGGCGATCTCGAAGCCTGGTTGAGCGGCACGCGTCAGCGGTTTGGCGCCGTGCGCGCCGGCGCCCCCCGCCCGCTGCTGAGTCACGCGTATCGTGTTCCTGGGGACGGCCCCGAACGCGAGCGGCACCAGCTGGACGCGGGGGAGGAATTCTTCCGGCACTTCGGACTGGCGGCGCCGCTCGACCGCACCCCGCTCGCAGGCGCCGCCACCACCGGCAGCGCCACGGGCAGCATCGGGCTCATCTGCGGCTCGGAAAACATGCCGGACAAACGCTGGCCAGTCGCGCACTGGCGCGCGTTGATCGCAGCACTGCCCGAGGTTTCGTTTGTCCTCTTCGGCACCGCCGGCGATGTCGCGATCACGCAGGCGGTGGCCGCGGGATTCCCTCCTGCGCGCGTCCGTGACCGGGCCGGCCAGACGGATCTGGCGACCTATGCGCAGGAACTCCGCGGCTGTCGCGCCCTCGTCACGAACGACACCGGCGGCATGCATCTGGCCAATGCGCTCGGCGTGCCGCTCGTCGCGCTTTTCGGTCCGACCAATCCCCTTCGCACGGGCCCCGTCTTTGCCTCTCCCGCCACTCTCCTGCAACCGCCCGGCGGCCCGCGAAACGGCGGCGGCGACCTGGCCGGACTCACGCCGGACACAGTCGTTGCGGCGTTGCGGGACCTTCTGGCCGCAAATCCGAACCACGCCAGCCCGCCCGGCGTCGCCATCGTCGAAAATTCGAGCTCGCGCTTGGCGCCACGCTCGCCTCCGTGAACACTTGTGTTCTCTTCGGCTGACCCGTTTGTGCTTCCGGTCCTCCGTTTCTGATTTCCCACCAGCTCCGTGCCACTTCTCACCGTCGACGACCTTCGCACCTATTTTCATACGCGGAATGGCGTGTATCGCGCGGTGGATGGGGTGAGCTTCTCCGTCGAACGCGGCGAAACCCTCGGCATCGTCGGCGAATCCGGCTCGGGCAAATCAGTCACGTGTTATTCCATCATGGGACTCCTGCCGACGCCGCCCGGCCGGATTGAAAGCGGCACGGCGATGTTCGACGGCGTTGATCTCCTGCATTCGACGCCGGCCCAGGCGCGGGCGATTCGCGGCAAACGCGTCGCCATGATCTTCCAGGATCCGATGACCTCGCTCAATCCGTACCTGCGGATTTCCGAACAGCTGATCGAGCCTCTGCGTATCCACGAAAACATTTCGAAAGCCGACGCCCTGCGCCGGGGCATCGCCGGCCTCGAGGAAGTCGGCATCAACGACGCCGCGAAACGCGTTCACCTGTATCCGCACGAGTTTTCCGGCGGCATGCGCCAGCGGGTGATGATAGCGATGGCGCTCATCACCCGGCCGGAATTGCTGATTGCGGACGAACCCACCACGGCCCTCGACGTGACCGTGCAGGCGCAAATTCTCGAGCTGATCAAAAAGATGCAGCGCGAACTCGGCATGGCGGTGATTTTCATCACGCACGATCTCGGCGTGGTTTCCGGGCTCTGTGATCGCGTGCAGGTGATGTATGCCGGCCGGATTGTGGAGACGGCGGATACCCGCACGTTGTTTTATGCGCCGCGCCACCCGTACACGCGCGCACTCCAGCGTTCGATTCCCGCCCTCCAGCCGAAAGGAGCGGAGCTCTACACGATCCGCGGCATGCCGCCGGATTTGTCGAAGCCGCTGCCCGGCTGTCCGTTCGCGCCACGCTGCGAGTTTGCACTGGAGAAATGCGTGGCCAATCCCGTGCAGCTGAAGGAAGTCGCCCCGGGACATGCCCACGCCTGTTTGCGCGCTCAACAGGGAGAGATTTGATCAACCGCGCCTCACTTCCTCTCGGTTAACGCGGCTCGCGTCGCTGAACCCCGAGTTCCTCCCCCACTGCCATGGCCGAACCCATTCTCGAACTCCGCGATATCAAAACGCACTTCCCGGTCACGCATGGCTTCATCTTCAAGCGTCATCTCGGAACGGTGAAGGCAGTCGATGGGGTGACGCTCTCGATCGCCCGCGGTGAAGTCCTCGGCCTCGTCGGCGAGTCCGGTTGCGGCAAGTCCACGCTGGCGCGCACGATCATGCAGTTGCTGCCCACGACCGCGGGCGCGGTCGTGCTCGAAGGCCGGAACCTCACGACCGGTTCACTCGCCGAGGTGCAGGAGGTGCGGCGCGATCTCCAGATGGTATTCCAGGACCCGTATGCGTCCCTGAACCCGCGCATCACAGTTTTCGATACGCTCGCGGAACCGTTGCTGGTGCACCGGGTATGTGCGACCGCCGATGTGCCCCGGCGCGTGGCCGAGTTGATGCAGCTGGTCGGGCTCTCCCCGCGGTTCATGCAGAAGTACCCGCATGAATTTTCCGGCGGTCAGCGGCAGCGGATCGCCATTGCCCGCGCCCTCGCCCTCCAGCCCAAGGTCATCATCGCCGACGAGCCGGTGTCGGCGCTCGACGTGTCCATTCAGGCGCAAATCCTGAATCTGATTTCCCAGTTATGCCGGCGGATGAACCTGTCGCTCATCTTCATCGCCCACGATCTCTCCGTCGTGAAACACATCTCCGATCGCATTGCGGTGATGTATCTCGGAAAGATCGTGGAACTTGGGCCGGCGCTCGACGTGATCGAGCGGCCGCTGCATCCGTATACGCGCGCGCTCATCAGCGCCATTCCCACGGCGGATCCCGATGCGGAGCGCAGCCGCCAGCGCATCGTGCTGCCCGGTGATCCACCCTCGCCCATGAACCCGCCGGCGGGCTGCTCGTTTCACCCGCGCTGCCGTTACATGCAGGAGAAGTGCAAGGCGGCGGTCCCGCCCCTCATTCCCGTCGAGCCGGGCCGCACCGTCGCCTGCGTGCGCATTGGCGAAATCTGATTGCCACGTTCCGCGAAAGCGAAACGGCGCCGCCTTTCGTGGCGCTCGCAGCCACGGCGGGATTCTTCCTACTGCACCGCCGCCAGGGCCGGGTCCTTCAACACCTGGCCATCCTTCAACAACCGCTCGCGCAGCTGCGCATAAGGCACGTCCTGCACCGCCAGTTTGCCGTCCATCGCGAGCACGGCCGCCGTGGCCGCCGACTGTCCCAGGATCATGAATACCGGTTCCATGCGGATCGAACCGAAGGCGATGTGCGAGCTCGAGACGCACACCGGCACCAGCAGGTTGTCGGCCTGCCCACGTTGCGGGACCAGCGAACCATACGCGATTTCATACGGGCCACCCGCCGAAACGCCGATGTCGCCCTCGTTCTGCACATGGCCCCCGGGTGTGATGTAGCGCTGCACGTTGTGCGAATCGATCGTGTAACTGCCCATGCCCACGGAATCCGGGGTCGGCCGCTTTTTCCGCAGATCGTTTTCGGTCATCACATATTGTCCGGTCATCCGCCGCGCTTCGCGCACGTAAATCTGGTGCGGCCAGCCGCCGTTGTCCTTGAACTCATCCTTCGGCAGCCCCCACTGCCGCATCTTTTCCTGCACATCCTTCGGCACGCGCGGGTCCGTGCAGATGAAATACAGCCAGCCTTTCTGATACGTCTCGTGCTCCGCGAGGATTTCGCGGCGTCGGCCATAGGATCCCTCCGGATAATCGTAACTCATTCCGATGTTGTCGGTGCTGAACGGCCCGTGATTGTTTGTATCCGTTTTGTGGTTCGGGATCGGGTCGAACTTGCCGAACGTCTCCGTCCATCCCGCCGCGTAGATGCGGGCCAGCAACTCGTACTGTTTCGGATCATAGCCGGCAGGCGCCGTGAACGGGATCCGGTTCTCCGGGTGATCCGTCAGGCACATCCGGTAACAATAGGCCTGCACTCGATGATCACCTTCCCCGAATACTCCCGGTGACGCCGCACTCGCGCGCGGCAAAACTCCGCTTTTGGGATCCCCGGGCACGACATACGGGCTGATTTTTTCCTTCAACACCCCGAAGTGATGGCGGTGATGCAGCACGCCCGTTTGCACGCCGTTGTGTTCCTCGCCGTAAACGCGGTTCGCCTCCCGGCCGACATGATACGATACGCCGGCCGCCGCCATGAGGTCGCCTTCATACGTCGCATCGATGAACATCCGGCCCGCGTACGTTTTGCCGCCGAGCATCGTAATCGACGTGATGCGCGCGCCGGTCTTCTTCACGCCCCGGGCGCGATCCAGCCACTCGTCGCGGTGCACCGTGATGCCGTGCTCACGTATCAGATCATCGAACACATTCTCGGCGACATGGGGCTCGAAAATCCACATCGTTCGTTGGGTTCCGTCGATGGCCTCCGTGCCCTGCCCGCGGTTGCCGTACTCGGTCTTCTTCTGCCAGGTCCACGCGGCGTCGCGGTCGTAATGCTGCCACACGCGATGGTAGAACTCACGCGCCAGTCCGCCGATCACGGCTTTGTTGCCGGTGTCGGTCCACCCCAGCCCGCCGCTCGACAGCCCGCCAAGATGACGATCGGGACCCACCAAAACGACGCGTTTCCCCATGAGTTTCGCCTGGACGGCTGCGACCACGGCGGCACTCGTTCCGCCGTAAACGACGACATCGTATTCCTGGGCGCCGAGGCGAGCGGCGAACAGCCCGGACACCAGCAAGATTGCGAGGCAGCGGGGAGATCTCATGCGAGTGGTCATCAGAGAACGCGTGGTGGCAGTCAAGAGGCCGCCCACTCGCGCCGGGTTTGTTGAATGGATTTCCCAGCCGCTTTTCCTGTGGCAGAGTCTTCCGCGTCTTCCCCGTCTTCCCCGTCTTCCAAGTCTTCCAAGTCTTCCAAGTCTTCCCGTCTTCCAAGTCTTCCACGTCTTCCACGTCTTCCACGTCTTCCGCGTCTTCCACGTCTTCCACGTCTTCCACGTCTTCCACGTCTTCCGATGTCTTCCGATGTCTTCCGATGCCGATCCCACCCGACCTGAATTCTGGAATCCGCGATATTCCTCGGGCCGGACGCCCTGGGATGCCGGCGGTGTGCCCGCCGCGCTGATTCGTTATCTGAATACACATCCCGGAGGCGGCACGACCGTCCTGATTCCTGGCTGCGGCTCGGGTTACGAAATCGAGGCATTCGCTCATGCCGGCTACCGCGTCACCGCGATTGACTTCAGCGCAACCGTGATCGCGCGGGTGCGGGCCAGGCTCACGCCCGAGCAGGCCGAACACGTCATCGAAGGCGACTTCTTCTCGTACGATTTCGTTCAGGCACCGTTCGACCTGGTGTACGAGCGCACTTTTCTTTGCGCCCTCCCGGCGGAAGCCTGGCCCGCGGTCGTGAAGCGGACTTCGGCCTTGCTGAAGCCGGGCGGAATCGTGGCAGGGTTTTATTATCTCGGTGACAAGGACGATGGCCCGCCATTTGGGCTGTGCGAAGTGGAGTCGGCCCGGCTCTTTGCCCCCGGGTTCGTCACGGTCACAGATGAACCGATTCCCCCAGCCGAGTCGGTGCCAATATTCACCGGCCGCGAGCGCTGGCAGGAACGTCGCAAGTCGCGAGTGCGGATCGCGACCACGCTATAAAGTGGATGCTCGGGGCAATTATCTGTGCCATCTGTGGTTGGATTGGGATTGGAAAAACTTGACCTGTTCACAACGAGTTTCGGAGTTCAAGGACTCTAGCGCGGCTTCGCCGCCGGGTCGTCAAGCAGCATGCGCGACTGAACCTCGAGCGAGCCCTTGTAGAAGGGCGGAAAAAGAATCAGCAATGCACGCTGCCGCGCCGTGAGCTCAATCGAACCGGTATACGACTGGTAACTCTTCCCTTTGAAATCCGTGCGCAACATCACACGCGTGCTCCGGCCCACGGCAATCGTTGGGTTCAAACCCGGCTTCAAGGCGACCTTGTCGCGATTGACCGTCCCACTCAGCGGCAGCCCGCTCAGGTTGATGATGGCCAGCCCGCCGGGCCGGTGTCGCGCCACACTGTCGTCGAGCACCGCGACGCGATAGCGCAATCCGCTCGCGGCCGCCCCACCCTCGATCGGCAGGAATAACAACAGCGCCTCGCGAATTTCCGGCGGAATGACGGCTTCCGCGATCGCGTTGCCGCCGTCATCGAAGAATCGCAGCGGCATTGCACCACGATACTCATACCGCGGCGAACGCGCGGTCGGATAGAACGCAAGTTTCTGCGCCGCGGCGTCGGCGCGCGGCGTGAAGGAGACGTCCGCGACCGGCCGCGCGGCGAAGACCGAGAAGCGCACGGACTGCTGGGCGGCCGACGGCGATTGCGCGAACGATCCGGCCGCTTCGAACAGCGCGATCAGGGAAAACGCGATGGCAATTCCGTGGCTGCGAGCGCCCGCGAATGGAAACGCCTCCACTCGCTGGCGCTCGCATCCACGGACGGAATGGCCACCTAAAGTATTTTGCGACAATGCCACGCGGCGCTCACGCGTTCCACACCGCGCGGCAAACAACATCGCCATCAAATGTCGGAGCGCGTGAGCCATCGGAACGATACAACCTTGAAGCGGCGGCCGAGCGTCTTGTTCAACTCGCTCGTCAGATCGGCGGGCAGTGTCTCCGCCGCGTCGCCAAAATGGAGAGGAGCACTTGGATCATTGGGGTTTTCCTCGGTTCGGTCGGGCTCCATATATTCCGGCATCCGCTGCACGAGGGCTTCGCACCACGCCCGGCCTTCCGTGGCGCTCGTAGCTGGATTCACGACCTCGCCATAGGTGCGAATGAGGAATGTATCGGAGCGCGTAAACAGCACCGGCGCCAGCGCGGTCAGGATGTCGGCCTGCGTGAGCCATTGGGAGCTGAATTCCGCGATCGCGTTGTTGGTTCCCGCATCCTCGATCGCCGCCTCGATCAAACTGCGTTGTGCATTGGGCGGAGGTGGCGGTTCATTCGGGTCTGCCGGAGGCGCCACGGGTACACTGAAAAGCGCGTTCGGCGAAACAAACTCGCCGAGTGATCGGAAGGGCCCGCCCTGCCCACCGGCGGCCGCGTGTTTCCGGCCCACCAACTCCGCGATTTTCGTGGCAAGCGCGTCCACCTGCGCGGCCGTGAGCGTCCGCATTCCCTGGCGGAAAAGATGGGTGTTGGCCGGAGATGGCGGGTCCGCGTCCGCCTCGGCCTTTCCCGGTTCGGCCTTGTAGGTCTCCTGGGCCGATTGCGAAAAACGGAAAAAGTGCGCGTTCGTCGACTCTTCGGATGCCAGTTCCTCATCGCCCGCCGTCCCGGTCGTTTCCGACGCATTGAGGTACTTGAAGGGAGCCGACGTCGAGAAACGGACACCGCGAAGGACCGCCGCCCACGCCGCGCTGTTCACCGAGTTCAGATTGAAGGCGCCGCCCTGGAGCACGTATTTCGACGAACGTTCCCCCGGCGCCGCCCGGAAATCGTCCAACGACGGCTTGATCCCGTTGCGACTTCGGAGCGGACGCTGGAGCGTGTTGGGCAGAACCAAATCCCCGGTCCCGTTCGTGGTCGGGGTCGTCTGCGGCGTCACCCCGGACAGGTAGAACCGGTCGAAGAGTTCCCCGAGCTTGATCTGGTTCAACTCGTCCTCGACGCCCCACGGATTGCCGATCATGAACGGCCGCCGACCGATCAGCCGAAAGTGTTGCAGCGCACCCAACGAGAGCAGCGGCGCCCGCGGCAGTTCATACAACGGCACGTCTTCATTGTATGAATACGCGTCGCCCGCGCGGAAGAGGAGCCGGTCGGGCTGCGCCGTCATCAGGTTCGTCAGCTGGTTCTCGAACGCGGCGGGATTGTCGCCGTTGCCGAATACATAAGCCTCGGCCGGAACGGTGCGCCGCCGAAAATCAACCGTCGGCGTGGTCAGCCACTCCGAGGGTGTCGCCACCGTGTCGATACTCTCCTTGAGCCGGAAAACGTACGCGAACTGATAGGTTCCCGCACTGATTGCGCGGCGCGTGGTCACGAACGTCGTCAGAAACGGCGGCGCCGTGAACCGGCCAACCCTGACGTAATTCCCGTCCCGCAGGACCGAGACCGTGACCATCAACGTGTCGCCGCCGCTCACCACCAACTCACAGTCATCGGTGCCCGTGACGGTCGCCGGAATGTCTCGCTGCACACCCGCGTTCGGACCCGCCGACACGAAACTGCGGGTGTAGAAGCGGGCTGGATACCCCTCCTCCGGCTTGTCGGCCTTCGTGGTGTCCTCCACGGAACTCCAGGTATAAACGCGTCCGGGAAGCCACGATTGCCGGTCTTCGGGGGGCGCACTGGCCGGCACGGACTGCGAGTCCCACGGCAGAAGAATCCGGAGCGAACCGCCGGGCGTGTTATCGACGCTGTAAAACTCCTGGAGGGAAAACACACTGACGACCTGAGGATTGACGACGTCGGCGTAATTCACGACCGCCACTTGGGGCAATCCGGTCACTTCAACCCGCAAATTCTCCGGCACCAAGGCGGCAGTGTAGGGATTCCAGAGCGAGAGCATCCACGCTGCGCGCACTTCGAGCGGACTATCCGCCGCATCCAATCCACCAACGGTCCGCACGTTGAACGTCAGCCCGAAGTCCGTCAGCACGAGCCCGACCTGGTGCGAGCCGCCGTCCTCGAGCAAGTGTGGCGTCATGACATACCGGCGACGAAGCGGATCGCCTTCGGCCGGCAGCGGCTCCATGTACGCCGGATAATTTGCCCACGCCGCGAAAGCCCCGCCCAGCAACCCGGGGTTGAGCGACAAATCCTGCCGCAGACCGCCCAATGTGGTACTGGCCAGAAGCCCGAAATTGTTCGGCGACCAGGTGTGGAAATTGGTGCGTATCAGATTCAGACCTACGGCAGTCGTCGCGTTCACCCGCCGCAGGAACGCGAGCTGGCTGGTCGCCGTGACCTTGTTGTTCGCGACGAGCGTCGCGTTGCTGGTTTCCTGTGGATCGAAGACCGGATTTCCCGACGCATCCGCCGCGCCCGCCCCGAGCGACATCTGCTGTCGCACCCGGGAGCGCAGCTCGGCCGATGTGTAGGGCTCGTAATCGAGACTGCTCGTCGTATCGGGCACCGCGACCGGCGCCTTCACGCCCTGGTCGCCCACCCACCACGCGTAGCGGCCGATGGTTGTGTTCGCCGCCAGCGGCATTCCCGGCACGCCCACGGCCGTGATGTTCTGGAGCGGCGCGATGATATAGTTCTGGTTGCGCGTATTGCTGCCGGTCGTCAGCCGGCCGACGAGTTCCACGACAGAGGTCCCGGGAGCGGCCGGCGTGACTGCGAGCGGCTGGCTGACGCCATCGGCATCGGTCATCTCATTGCCGCTGACGAGCCAGGTGAGCGGTGTCGCCGGGTTGTCACCGATGAGAGCGGAATCGCTTTCCCACACGCCCGCGTAGCGGCTGGTGGCGGTCGTGTTTTCAAATGATTCGGCGGTGGCGGTGACCCGCTGATCCTTGCCCGCGTATTTCTGCAACTGGCCGAGGGCGACATTGAGGGCGAGGAGCGCATTTTCCCGGGCCTGAGCCTGGCGCTGGGTATTGCCGGCCACCGCCGTTTCGACGCGGGTGTACGCCGCCAGTCCGACCAACAGGACCACGACAAACGCGAGCAGCGTGATCGTGATCAGCAGGGCGAACCCACGCGAGCCGCGTGGCGCGACGGAAGTGTTCTTTGCCCTTTCGGTCATGATATCCGGCTGCATTCGGTTCACTGCGGCTGGGCGTTGATCACGATGCGGCGCGTGTAGACGCGCGAGTTTTCCTGCGCCACGCCCCACCACCACTGTTGCGCATTGCTGTTGTACTTCTGCGGCACAATCAGCGCCGGGGTCTGGTTCCGCTCCATGTTGGCGATCAACGCCGCCCCCTCGTCCGTGAGAATTCGCACCATGACGTCGATGACATCGGGAAACAGGAATCGGTAATTGTAGTCCGGCGCCGTCGACGGCGTGCTCGAGGGGAGCTGCCCACGCAGCGGCACGCCGGTGGAGTTGCTGAACCCGCCGTTCGCATTGGCCGGGAAGATCAGCCGCAGCCGGCCGGGCGCATCGGGGTCACGCACATAGCAGCGAACGCCGAAATCGATCACATTGTCGGCGACCACGGCATCGAGGGTCCGCGCGTTCGTCGTCACGATGGTGATCGTCCGCGGGTCACCGGTTTGGGAGCCGTTGTTGGTCCCGCCCGTATTCGAGCGATAGGCGGCGGCAGTGATGTCATAACC
Source organism: Opitutales bacterium (assembly GCA_038204695.1). GTDB lineage: Bacteria > Verrucomicrobiota > Verrucomicrobiia > Opitutales > Opitutaceae > ER46. The sequence goes on from JBBRCR010000008.1 coordinate 36,278, forward strand.
CGTCTCGAGCACGCCGGGCCGCGGATTGTTGCCGGTGGTCGCCGCCGGCCGGACGTCCACCCGATGCAGCAGGTAGGCCGTATTCAGATTCTGATTATTCGTCGAGCTGAACCGCCGGACAATCTGGTAGCCAACCGCCACGGGCGTGGACAAGGTGTTGACGTTCGAGTTCGCGCCGCGGCGCGTGGTGAAAAAGCGCAGCCAGACCCCCGCCGTGCCAAACCGGGATTGCTCCAGTTTGCCGCGGTCCTGCGCGATGAGGTCCGCGCGGGTGGCCGCCATGTCGAGCGAGGGACCGCCGGCCGGCTTGGGGTTGCGCTGCGCCGCCTGCCAGAGGCCGGCCGTCGCGCCGCCGGTCGAGCCGTTGAGCACATCGGCGGCCAGCCAGACATTGCCGTCGTCGCGGAACATCGCGCCCTCGATGTCCTGCTGCAACAGGTCGAGGACAATCCGCGCCTGGGCATCGGCGCCGAGCCGGGTGCTCGCACGCGTCCACGTGCTGCCGATATTGCGCACGATGACCGCCATGAACCCGGCGAGCATGAGCGTGATGGCGGCGGCGACGAGCAGTTCCAGCAGGGTGAAGGCTTGGACGGCCGAACGCGAAGAGCCAAACGCGCTTCGCCGGCGCGCGACAGGAGAGGTGCGATGAGCGGGCAAGGCCTGCCCTTTGCCCACAAATTCGCCATCGCGTATGGCGTCGCGCCAAGGGCGCGGTTGACCGGAAGGGCGACTTTCCAATCGCCCGAGACCGGTCGACCGAACGTACTTCGGCGGCAGGAAAGCCGCCGCTCCGGTGCGAATGCCGACGTGCTTGGCCAGAATTGTGGGGCAAGCGCAGGGCAAGGCGTCCCATCGGGGAAAGGATGGCGGATGCGCCGGCGCAACTTCAGCAGCAAGGTGTGGGGTCTTCATCGCCGAATTGCCCCCGTGAAGTACAGCACCTGTTTCTTGCTGTGATCGAAGGGCACCGGGCCGCCTCCGGTGGGCGTGCGGCCCACCTGCACCGCCGTGCCACCCGCCGCCGGCCGGAACGCCGGCCAGCGCACACGTATGTTGAATGTCACTACGGCAGCCAGCGGATCATTCGCGCGCGGAGAGATCGTCTCGTTGCGAATCAAATCGATTTCGAAGAACTTGTCCGCGTTCGCCACCGCGCGATCCGCCGAGTCGCGCCAGTTTTTACGATTCTCCGCTGCATCGTATACGCCCACCTCGCCGCTCAATTTTCCAAACAGCACCGACGGATGCTTCGTGCCGTCGTTGGGATCATAGGCGCTGTCGCCGTCATTGGTGCGAACCTCGGCCGGCGTCTGGATCAGCGCGAGAGCGGCTTCGAAGGGCATGGCGTCGAGCCGCGCGCGAATGGCATCCGCCACACGGGCCGCGGCCTCGGCGTCACTGACGGTCGCGACCGATTGCGTGATCGGCGCAAACAGGCCCAGCACTCCGACCATGCCCACGGCGAAAATCGCAATCGCCGCGATGACTTCGATCAGGGAGAAGGCGCGGATGGAAGATCGGCGCCGGGAGTGTGCGGTAGTGCCGCGGCATAACGCGCTGAACTTGGGCGGGACGGCCATACTCTCATACATACGACGACAGGGACGGAACGCCCATCCCACTCCAAGCCCACGGGCGGGACGCCCGTGCCACATCAAACCCACGGGCGGGGCGCCCGTGCCACTCCAAATCCACGGGCGGGACGCCCGTGCCACTTCAAGCTCACGGGCGGGACGCCCGTGCCACTTCAAACTCATGGGCGGGACGGCCGTGCCACTTCGAACCGTCGGGCGGGAGGCCGGTGCCACTCCAAGCTCACGGGCGGGACGCCCGTGCCACTTCAAACCCACGGGCGGGACGCCCGTGCCACTTTGGAAAATGCGGGATCGCATGGTCAGAATCCCGTGGCCTCGTCCACGAGTGAAATCGCGCCGGTCCGGCGGATGAACAGCCCGCGAACCGCGCGGGCATTGTTGAATCGCGGCAGCGCGTTGGCGCTGAGCACAGCGGTCGTGAGGGCGATTTTCGAAGGGTTGTTGCCGGTGTTCGTGTTGACTGTGCCGTCGGCCGAAAACTCGAGATAGAGCACGCGACCATTTCCGACGGCGCCAAAATACAGGTTGGCTGTCTGGCCTCGTTGCGCTGCGTAGCTGAAGCCTGCATTCTGGATCGCGAGCGCGGTCGAGACCGGCCCCATCGCCGCGTTGTTGTTCCAAGCCACACCAGTGCCCAAGTGCGTGCTTGGAACGGGCGGCGGCGGCACGATGGAAATCGGCGTGGGCAGCGTCACGCTGTCGCCCGTGGCGACCCACACGTTGGCGCCATTCGGATTCGTCTCCTGGCGCACCACAATCATCGTGCGCAGATACTTCAACGAGTCGGCATTCGCCGCGGGCGGCAGCCGCGCATAGATCACGAGCCGGGCATTGACCTGATGCAGAGCCGCCTGCGCGCGGGCCGCCCCGACCATGCTCGCGAGGATGTTTTGCGAGTTGGCCAGCGCGGCCCCTTCGCCTCCGCGGCCGCCCAAGGCAAACCCACCCAATCCCACCAGCAGAATGATCACGCCGACCACCGAAAGCAGTTCGATCAGCGTGAACCCCGCATCACCGCGGTTTTGCCGGCCGAACGACGTGCCATCAGCCCGCTGCGCAGCCACATTCCGCGCGTTACGGTCCGGGCCAATCATCGGCCCGAACTGCGCGCCACGAACGGCGGACATCTTTTCCAGCGACAACCTCATTTCCAGCTCATGATCAAATCGGTCGCGGCCGTGGCTCCGGGCGGAGCACTATAGAAGACAACACCGGCGCGCACGCCGCCCTGCGTCGCGGACGGAAAATCCGTCGTGTTCGGCGCCAGCCGAACGTTCGTCGTGTCGGGCGGACTCACGAGGGGCAACGTGTTGATGCCATCGCCGCCTGCGCCGCTGAATTTCACCGAGCCGTCGAGATTTCGGTCCATCAACACGGCAATATCCGAGTTGTCGAAGCCATCGCGAATGAGGCCGCGCTTGGCCGTCAAGGAGCCGTCGGGAGTGTTCACCGGAATCATGTCGGATTCGGTGAACGTGATGAAGGCGATCCGGCGCGTGTTCTGCGCCTGCGGCGGCGGCGGCGTGCCCGTGGTGGTGGTCGGCAGCACGGAACCATCGCGGCGGGTGCCGACCAGCGTTTCGTAGAAGCGGTGAACCGCGGTGAGGTTGGTGCCGCCCGTCGTATTGCCATTCACCTTGTTCGCGCCGGCTCCCGCGGTCTCGAACGTCGGGTAGTAGCCGTATTCCTGGCGGAAGGCCTCGATGGCGGCGGCCCATTGCGAGTACTGCGCACGCGTCTTCGCGCGCTTGGCCGCACTACGCGCGGAAGACGTGGTGGGGATCACGATGGCTGCCAGAATCGTGATGATCGCCACCACCGTCAGCAGTTCGATCAAGGTGAACCCGGCGCAGCTCGTTGTGCCGGCTGATCGCCGGCCAACAAGGGTCCGTTTGGAAGAGAGTTTCATGCGTCAGGGGTTCGCGTAAATGTTGTCGGCCATTTCGGCCGATTGTGTCGCTAAAAATAATCCGGTGAGAGGATTGATGGGCGGTGTCTGGGTGCCGTTCGCCGCGACATTCGCACCGGCGGAGTACAATACATAGCCGGTCGCCTGCCAGTTGTTGGGCGTGCGCGCATTCTTGTAATAGTAAATGTAGCGGCGCTCCCAGGGATCGAGGAGGCTGACATTCTGCTCCGTCTTCGAAGGTGGATTCGGCGTGTTGCTCACCGGAATCAGGAAGTTGACCGTGAGCGAGCCGTTGAGAAAGCGCGCGGCGGCAAACTGCGGGGGCAGGAAATTGGGGCCGCTGACCCGGTCCGAGGTGCCAAAGCGGCGCGCGCCAAACACGCCGGTGAGGCAGTTGAAGAGTTTCGCCTGCGCGGTGTTGAGTCCAGGCCCGCTGCCATTCGGCAGCGTCGCACTCACGCCCGTCGGCGTGGCTGGTGCCTGGGCAAATTCCCCAAGCTGCGGATAATCGCCATAGTGCCGCTTGAACTCCTCGAGCGCGGTCGACAACGCCGCCAGATCGGAGCGGGCGCGGGCCATCTTCGCCCGCTCTTTGACCCCGCGAATCGAACCAATCGTGATCGTCGCAAGTATGGCCACGACCGCCATCGCGCTGAGCAACTCGATGAGCGTGAACGCGCGATGACGCCAGCCGACCGGACGGCCGCTCGAAACACGCAGTGCATCCGGATTCAGCACGGGCAGGATGCCCGCGTTCCCAAGGAGAACGCGCTGTACCAAATGGTTTTTCGTGCGGCGCCGGCAGCGCGCGATTGACATGAGAGAGAGGACGCCAGTGAAGCGTCAGAGTTGCGTCGTCAGCAAATGGTTTTTGCGGCGAAAACCGCCGCAAAGCCCAATTCGTCTCCTGCGGTGGCGGAAAATCAGTCCTCCGCCTGAAGTGCGGCAACCACGCTAAAATCCTCCAGCGTCGTCGTATCGCCCTTCACTTCGCCGCCGGCGGCGATCTCTTTGAGAATGCGCCGCATGATCTTTCCGCTGCGGGTTTTCGGCAGACCAGCGGCGAACCGGATCGTGTCCGGCCGCGCCAGCGCTCCGATTTCCTTCGCGACGTGATTGCGCAGCTGCTCCTTTAACAAATCAGTCGGGGCCTGGCCTGCTTTCAACGTCACGAACACCACCAGTGCCTGCCCCTTCAATTCGTCAGGACGGCCCACGGCCGCGGCCTCGGCGACCGAGGAGTGCGACACCAGCGCACTCTCGATTTCGGCCGAGCCGATCCGATGGCCGGACACGTTGAGGACGTCGTCGATCCGTCCGACGATCCAGAAATAGCCGTCCTTGTCCTGGCGCGCGCCATCGCCGGTGAAGTAATAGTCGGGATGGTCGGGAAATTCGCTGAAATATTGCCGCTTGTAGCGGTCGTCATCGCCCCAGAGCGTGCGCAGCATAGAGGGCCATGGCTGCGTGATCACGAGTTTGCCGCCGTGGTTGCGCGGAACTTCGCGGCCCTTCTCGTCCACGACTTTCGGCACGACGCCGAAAAAGGGCCGGGTCGCCGAGCCAGGCGTCGTAGCAGTGACACCGGGGAGCGGCGAAATCATGATCGCGCCGGTTTCCGTCTGCCACCACGTGTCGACGATCGGGCAACGCTTCTTGCCGATGATCGTGTGATACCACATCCACGCCTCGGGATTGATGGGTTCGCCGACCGAGCCGAGCAATCGCAGTGAGTCGAGCCGGTGCCGCAGGGGGTAATTGTCACCCCAGCGCATGAAGGCGCGAATGGCGGTCGGCGCGGTATATAGAATGGTCAACCCGTGCCGGTCGATCATCTGCCAGAAACGATCCGGCTCGGGATGATTCGGCGCGCCCTCGTAGATGAACACCGTCGCACCATTCGAGAGCAGTCCGTAGACAACATAGCTGTGCCCGGTGACCCAGCCGATGTCGGCCGAGCAGAAGTAACGGTCGTTTTCCTTCAGATCGAAAACGTGGTGGGCGCTCAATTTGCAGCCGAGCAGGTAGCCCGCGCTGGTGTGGAGCACGCCCTTTGGCTTTCCGGTCGAGCCGGAGGTATAAAGAATGAACAGCGGATGTTCCGAATCGAATCCCTTTGCCTTGTGCACGTTCGGCGCGCCTTCCCACGCCTCACGCCACCACATGTCGCGGCCCTCGACCATGTTGATCACGTTCCCGCAACGCTTGACCACCAAAACGCTCTGCACGGTGGGCGTGCCTTCGATCGCCTTGTCGACGTTCGCCTTTAGCTCGATGATCTTGCCGCGCCGCCAGCCGCCGTCGGCTGTGATGACGAGCTTCGCCCTGCAATCGTTGATCCGGTCCTTGAGTGCCTCGGGGCTAAAACCACCAAACACGACCGTGTGAACCGCACCTACGCGGGCGCAGGCGAGCATCGCGATCACCGCCTCCGGGATCATCGGCATGTAGATGGCGACGCGGTCGCCTTCCCCCACGCCCATGTTATGAAAGGCATTGGCCCATCGGCAGACGTGGAAGTGAAGCTGCTTATAAGTGATGGTGCGGACGTCGCCCGGCTCACCCTCGAAGATTAATGCCGCCTTATTCTCCCGGTATGTCCCGAGGTGGCGATCGAGACAGTTTTCCGACACGTTGAGCTTGCCGCCTAGGAACCACTTTGCGTGGGGCGCCTTCCATTCGAGCACCTTCTTGAAGGGTTTTCGCCAAACCAGTTGTTCCCGGGCCTGACGCTCCCAGAATTTCTCTGGGGAGTTGACAGACTCGGCATAGAGCCTTTTGTAGGCCGTATCACTCCCAAGATTAGCTTGGGCTTTAAACTCGGCCGAAGGCCTGAACTTCCGGGACTCCCGGGAAACTGAGGTAATCGTCTGATCGGGCACGTGGGTGTCTGATTATAGGTTTAAGAAACGCGAACTGCGGCTCTTATCCCGCCAGAAGTTTCGAGCGTCAAGCGCGGGACGTGTTCTGCCTCACCTCACCCTCATGGAAAAGAAAAGCGAGTCCGCGACTGCGGAGACTCCGGCTGCTGAAAATAATTCGGCGCCGGTCCCAACCGTTCCGACGGACAACAAGACCCCGCCTCCAGCGCCGGTCGACAATACGATTCACGTCGAGGGTGTCCTCGACATCGATCTGCAGCGCGGCGGCAACGGCCAGCTGATTGACATCTCTAAAGGGAGCAAACGCCGGCCCGCGGATCCTTTTGTACCGAAGGAGCTCATCCGCCGGTTCAAGCTGAAACAGGGCATGGTGATTGGCGGAACGGCTTTTCCGCCGGAAGGCCGTTTCCCCAACCCGAAGATGAAGTTCATCGAATCGGTGGACGGCGTTTCGCTGGAGGAGCGGCGGGCTAAAATGGAATTCACCGCGCTGACGACGGTCTCGCCGAATCAGCATTTGAAAATGGAGATGAAGGACGGCCGCATGACCACGCGCGCCGTCGACCTCTTCTGCCCGATCGGCAAAGGCACGCGTGGATTGATCGTGGCACCACCGCGCACCGGCAAGACGACGCTCTTGCGCGACATGGCGCTCGGTGTGCTCGAGAATAATCCCGAGTGTCATGTGATGATTCTGCTCGTGGACGAGCGGCCGGAGGAAGTCACCGACTTCAAACGCAGCGTGGCCGCGGCGGAGATCTGGGCATCGTCCAATGACGAGCAGATCGAGAATCACATTCGCATTGCGGATCTCTGCATTGAACGCGCGAAGCGTCTGGTCGAAGCGGGGCGCGATGTTGTGCTCTTCGTCGACTCGATCACGCGGCTCTCGCGCGCCCACAACACGGCGCGCAATTCCGGGCGCACGGGCTCGGGTGGTCTGGACGTGCGGGCGCTCGAAAAGCCGCGGCAGATTTTTGCCTCCGCCCGCAAGACGGAGGAGGCGGGCGCGCTGACGATCGTCGCGAGCGTGCTCGGCGAGACCGGCAGCCCGAAGGACGACGTGATTTTCCAGGAGTTCAAAGGCACCGGCAACATGGAGCTCGTGCTGGACCGCAAGTGCGCCGAGATGCGGCTGTGGCCCGCGATCAACGTCGCGTCGAGCGGCACGCGGAAAGAGGAACTCCTGCTGGACGCGAAGCAGCTCGAGGGCATTCATTTTTTCCGCCGGGCGCTCGTGCAGCAGAAGATCGAAGAGGCGACCGAGACGATGATCGCGCGTCTTTCGAAGACGAAGACGAACGCCGAGTTTCTGAAGCTGATTGCGCGCTAGGATTTTGGGGCCGAGGGTTCAAAACATCCCTCCGGTCGGGCGACGGCGAACGCGGCTGGCCCAACGAGCGGCAGCCGTCGATGAACGTCGATTGGTGGCTGCCGTTCGCCGCCACCGACGGCCGCCCCTCTGAGAATTGGCCCCACGCCATGACGGGTCGGGAGGCGGGAAAAACGCCCCGGCCCGCGGTGGGGAAGGCATTTTCCGCCCTGAAGTTTGAATTTTAGTTTTTGGCGGCGCGAAAACCTCTTGCTCCCCTTTCAATTCTCCTGAGAGTCATCCGCTTCCTTCGCTTTAGCGGCACGCCTTTTACCAAGACACCAGCCAACCACGCATGCACAGTTTTTCCGAGCAATGCCTCGACATGGCCCGTTCGATGTTGGGCCACAATATCGAATCGATACAACCCGACGGCACCATTCTACCCGCCAATGGCGAACAGTCCCGGCCGGATGAACCAGGGCATGTTGCATTCGCGCTCGGAGAATTCTACCGCGCCACTGGAGAAAGCACCCTCAAGGGTCACGACCTCATCGATCTCGCCGCGCGCTGCATCACCGCGCAGATGTTCACCGAGCCGGCCGCGGAAAACGGGCTGGCGTATGCCTCGCTCGGCCTCCTCTGCTTCGGCCCGTCCAAGGAACGCAATCCGGTTTGGGAGCGGCTCGTCGAGGAAACGCAGCAGCGAATCGACAAAGCCCTGCTTCATCGCAGCGACTACGACAATCATTGGCAGGCGTTCAACATCGCGAAGGCGGTCGCGCGCTTCAGTTTCGGCCTCTCCAAGAAGGACGAGACCTCGCGCTTGATCGAGCGGATGGTTGATCGCGTCAACCAGACGAGCTCGGCCGGATTTTTCGACGACGCGACGAGCGGGCTCGGCGGCAACTTCAATCTCTACGGCGTGATGACCTTCGTCTTCGCCCGCTCCGCCCTGCAGCTCCACGCCAACAGTGGCGTGCGCGAACGCAAGCTGCCGACGCTGCGCACCTACGCGGAAAAATACATCAAGATGATGCCCGATCTCGTCCGCCAGGACGGGCTCGGCTGGGCCTTCGGCCGCGCGGCCGGCGCCTATGGCCAGATGCACTGCATCAGCCTGATTCTGCAGGGACTGCGCGACGGCTGGATCGCCGACGACCAGAAGGTCAAATATTACGACATTCTGCGCCGGTTGTTCATGTTCTTCTACGAAACGTATCTGGATCAGGAGCACGGGTTCCTGGATCTGCGCGACGACGAGCGCACGGCGTATTCGCATCACACCACGCGCATGGCGAACTTCGATGCCGCGCGCTACCTCTGCCAGTGGTCGCGTTTGGCGAAAACCGTGCAGATGCCGACGGGCGCGCCGAAAATCGAGCCGCCTCGCACGACCGGCCGCTTCGTGATCTTCGACAAATCGAACCGGAAGGAACAGGGACTGTTTCTCTACCGCGACGGTGAGTCCGGCCTCCAACTGCAAATTCCCCTGATCAGCTCGGGGCTGACGCTCACGAGCGATTCGCTCGCCTTCCCCCACTCGCCCGGAGTGTTCGACTGGCCGAACAACGTCAGCCTGCCGATCATGCTGCCCGAACTGACGTTCGGCGATCAGGTCACCCTTCCGTCATTTTACGGGAAGAACTGCGTCACGGGGCTCGGCCTGCGCAACAGCTTCTATTTCCGCTACGAGCAGCCGGAGCTGATCAATGTGAAGGAGGAGTTCGTGAAGGGGCTCGGCAGCGTGAAGGTGCAATGGACGTTTGCGGGCAATAAAATCGGCTGTGAATTTGCCTACACGGTGAAGCAGCAGGTGACGCTCGACAAATTCCGCTACTGCCTTGCCATCGCCGCGCCGCATTCGAAGTACCACGTGTCGGGCGCGCTCTCGCTGGGCCAGCACGGCCACCGTTGCAGTGTCGCGAAGGACGATTTCCAGGCTCAATGGCAGGAAACCGAAGTGGTCAGCGCGGATCCCACGTATCGCACGAACTACGGGAAGATTCATTATCTTCAGTATCTCACGCGTGATCACCCGCTCATCATGCGCCCCGGCCACGTGTACCGGCTCGCGGTGAACTTCGAGCCGGACCTGGTGCATTTGGATACTTGATACGGTTTTGGGGAGGGGTGGGTTTCGCGTTTTCGGGTTTCGCGTTTCGCGTTTCGCGTTTCGCGTTTCGCGTTTTCGCGTTTCGGGTTTCGGGTTTTCGCGTTTCGGGTTTCGGGTTTCGCGTTTCGCGTTTCGGGTTTTCGGCAAAGGTTTTGAGACTGAAGTCCGAGTGTTTGAAACCGATGGTTTTCGGTTTTGCCGTCTGCGGCTGCTCGGACGACATTCTTCCATGGCAACTTCTACATCACACAAGCTCAATTTGATGAAAGCTATGAACTCGCGGACCGAAGTTTACGGTTGATCGGTGGATTCATGATCTACTTGCAACGGTCCGCAATACGTGGCCCGAAGTTCATTCGGAGCCTTGAATAGGCTAACCCGAAACGCGAAACGCGAAA
>JBBRCR010000009.1:0-42726 GCA_038204695.1 Opitutales bacterium
GGCCAGTTCCGCCAGGGGATGCTGGCCGACGGATATCAGGAACACGTGGGTGCGATCATCGGCATGCGCGTGCGCGAAGATCCGAAAACCGTGATCAACGCGGTGAAGCAGCGGCTCGCTGCTCTCGCGCCGACCCTGGCGCGCGAGCAACTGAGCGCAGTCGCGTTTTATGATCGCTCGCAACTCATCCACGAGACCACGGCGACGGTGACCCACACCTTGCTCGAGGCGATCCTCACGACCATCATCGTGGTGATTGCGTTCCTGCTCCACGTGCGCGGAAGCCTCGCGGTCGCGGTCAGCCTGCCGCTCGGGATGCTGTTCACGTTTTTCGTGATGCACCTGCTCGGCGTGGGCGCGAACGTCATGAGCCTCGCTGGCATCGCGATCGCGATCGGCGTGATGGTGGATTTCGGGATCATCATGACCGAAAACATCACGCAGCATCTCGTCGATCTGCAGGAAAAATGCCGGCGCGAGGGGCGGCCGATGCCCACGTCGCCCTTCAATACTGAGATTACGGATACGGTCGTGCGCGCGGCGCAGGAGGTCGCGCGACCGCTGCTTACATCCGCGGCGACGACGGTGATCGGATTCCTGCCGATCTTCGCGCTGACCGATCAGGCGGGGCGCTTGTTTGCGCCACTCGCGCTGACGAAGTCGCTCGCGATCAGTGGCGCGGTGCTGTTTGGCACGCTGCTCGTGCCGGTGCTCTGCCGGCTGCTGCTGCCGCCGTGGCATATTCGAAAGCCGCTGCTCATCGCGACGGCGGGGCTGGCTGGAGGCATCGCGTTCGGGTGGTTCATCCGCGACGGCTGGTCGCTGCCGATGGAATACGGTCGCTGGGCACTCACGATTCCGGGCTGGTTGTTCGCACCGCTTTTCGCGGCACTGATGTTTTCGATGGTGTGGCGTATCGGTCGCGAGCGGCTGGTCAACTACGAGGAAAATCCCGCGAGCCATGCGATTCACGTCGGCTATGAGTGGGCGTACAGCCGGATTCTGCGGCACAAGGTTCTGTTCACGCTCGCGATCAGCGCGCTGGCGCTGGGCGGGTACCTGATGGGACTCGGATGGCAGACTCTCAGCTGGCCCTTGCGCCGGGTTTTCACGGCGGCCGGCAGCGATTTGTCCTACACGACGCTCGACCGGACCATGACGCGGATTTTTCCCGGCGTGGGCTCGAGTTTTTTGCCGCCGCTCGACGAAGGCAGCCTGCTGTTCATGCCGTCCATTCCGGCAACAGGCGGTTTGGGCGAAACGCAGCGGATCATGCTCACACAAAACCGGCTGATCGAGTCGGTGCCCGAGGTCGCCGGTGTAATGGGAAAGATGGGACGCGCCGAGACCGCGCTGGATCCGGCGCCAATCGGGATGATCGAAACCGTCGTGCTGTTGAAACCGTACGCCGACTGGCCGGTGCAGGATGTAACGACGCCGGATGGCAAGACGGAGCGCCGGCCCCGCACGCTCGCGGAAGTGCGTACCGCGCTCGCCGCGCTCACGGACATTCCGGGCGTGGCGCCCAGCTGGCTCCAGCCGATCGAGACTCGCGTGATCATGCTCTCGACCGGCATCCGCAGCTTGATCGCGCTGCAGCTCCTCGGTGACGACAGCGACGCCCTCGAGCGCTTTGCGGAAAGGGCGGAAAAGATAATCGAGCCCACCGCGGGGGCCGTCGATGTGCAGATGCAGCGCGAAGGCGGCAAACCCTATGCCGAGATCCGGCTCGACCCGGCGAAGCTCGCACGTTTCGGGTTGAGCAACGAGCAGGTGATGCGCTCGGTGGAGATCGGGTTCGGCGGCATGGCGGTGACCTATTCCGTCGAGGGCGCGCTGCGATATCCCGTCCGAATCCGTTATCTGCGCGAACGCCGCGACGATCCGGACGAACTGCTGCAACTGCAAATTCCCGCGGCGTCCGGGCACGGCGCGATCCCGCTCGCGAGTCTGTTGGCCACGCCGACGGTGTATACGATCGAGTCGGTCGGCGCGCAGATGGGCACGGCCGCTTCACCAACGAGCGGGGCCGCCATGGTGGCGATGCCTGGCTTTCAGGAACTCCCCCTCGCGCACCAGCGCAATGTCACGCTGCTTTCGCCCCAACGCGCTGAAATCACCCTCGCCGCCGGCGAGCGATTGCCCGCCCCAATTTCCGCCGCCGTCGCCGCCGGCACACTGCGCATCGTCGGCACGCGGCCGAGCGAAGCCGGGCTCACGTACACCATTGGGCCGATGGCCATTCGATCGGAGGGCGGCAAGCGGACGCAATACGTGCTCCTGAACGCCCGCGGCCGCGGTGAAGTCGAGGTCGTGCAGGAGGCTGAAGCGCGTCTGCGGGCGGCGCTGGCGGATGGACGGCTCGAACTGCCGGCGGGAGCGACGTATCGCTGGGTCGGCCGTTACGAGCAGAAGCTGAAGGCCGATCGAACGCTGCGCGGCATCATCGCGGTTTCGATGCTCATGATGGTTGTGCTCATCTACATTGGCACGCGCTCATGGCTGATCACGGCCATCATCATCCTGTGCAATGCAACGGTGACGACCGCAGGGGGCTTTTTCTTCGTGTGGTGGTGGGGTGCAGAGATGACGACGGCAGTGGTCGTCGGATTCCTCGTGCTGCTTGGGGTCATGTTCAACGACGGTATTTTGCTCGGCACGTATATTCAGGAGCAGTTCAGGACGCATCCGGGGACGGTGGATGAAGTCCACCGGCGCGTATTCATCGCAGGGTTACGCCGCCGGCGGCCCGCGATCATGACGAACGCCACGACGATGCTGTCGCTGATTCCGGTGTTGTGGTCGACGGGCCGCGGCTCGGAGCTGATGCAACCGATGGTGCTTCCGGTTGTCGGCGGAATGGTCTTCGACATCGTTTCGTTATTCTCCGTGCCCGTCTTTTTCTCCTGGTATTGGGAACGCCGGCTCGCGCGCGAGGCGGTGGGCGCCGTTTCCGGCAGCGTCCCCGCTTCCCAGCCGACGGCCGGTTGACGTTGGTTGACGTGAGGTTCGGCTCTTCCCGCTGGACGGGCACCGCGGATGTGAGAGTATCACCACTACATTCCATCATGATTACCTCGCAGACACTGAAACATGGGTTGCTCGCGCTCGCGCTTGTTTTCTCCGCCACGAGTGCTTTTTCGGCCACGAAAAAATCGGGCAAGGCGGGCGGCCACCTGAACACCGCCGGCTGGAAGGATCTGTTTGCTCCTGATTTCTCAAACGCAGTTCTGACCCCGGGAGGATGGAGCTTCAACGACGGCGTGCTCATGGCGAAAACGCATGACAATATCTGGACCAAGGAATCGTACGGCGACTTCGTGCTCGATCTGGAATTCAAGGTGACGAAGGAATCCAACAGCGGAGTGTTTCTTCGCACCGGCGACATCAAGAATCCATTGAGCGCGCTCGAGATTCAGGTGCATGATACGAAGGACGCGTCGAAGTACGGGATGGTCGGGGCGCTGTATGATGCGAAGCCGCCGTCCAAGAGCATGGCCAAGCCGGTGGGTGAGTGGAATCACTACACGATTACCTGCCGCGGCAGCCATGTGTCTCTCGTGTTCAACGGCGAGCAAGTGCTCAACGTGGATCTCGATCAGTGGAGCGAGGCGAAGAAGAATCCGGATGGCACCCCCAACAAATTTGCGAAGGCGCTGAAGGACTATCCGCGGCGCGGACCGATCGGACTGCAAGGGCTGCACGGCAAAGCCGAGGCGCCGGTGTGGTATAGGAATATCAAGATCAAGCCACTCTGATCGGGTGGTGATGCCCGGAGCCTGCGGCGGCGAACGATCGTGGCTGCGAGCGCCAGCGAGTGGATGCTGCTCTTGATGCGGATTCGGCCGGTTGAAACTGATGCTCGGGATGCGCCGTGGTCCGCGGATTGTTGCGGGCGGGAATCGGCTCACGGTGGCGCCGACGCGCTCGCCAATCTCGGCAACGTGCTCTTGTTGCAGGCCCGCCCGCGGGAGGCGCTCGAAAGCTATGAACAGGCGCTCCGCCTGCGCCCCGCTGATCGGCGCATGCAAGAAAACATCCGGCTGGCTCGCGAGGCGCTGGCGGCGTCGCCCCGTTGAGCCGGCCTGACCGTTTCCATTGGCACGGGGCAAACGGCAAATCTCGAACTGTCCGGGTGGAACCTGCGTTGCCGTTGCGATTGCGCCTTATCTTTACTCATTACTGCTTTGGCCGATGCGATGCCCCATCGCCTAACCCTGAACCGAAGGAACCGTGTCATGACCCGCACTCTTCACCCCTCGATTTTACCCCGCTGGCTGACCACGGCTGGCGCCTGCGTATTGGCGGTTTCGATATCCCAACCACTGGGCGCTCAGACCGCGCCCGCCACGCTTCCCGCCTCCGGCGCCGCGGCAGGGGAAACTGTGGTCGAGCTCTCGCCGTTCGAAGTCACCGCCGGTGACGACAAAGGGTATTATGCCTCCAGTTCCCTGTCCGGCACCCGGCTCAATTCGAAGCTCGAGGACCTCGCCTCCTCGATCTCCGTCGTCACGAAGCAGCAGCTGCTCGATACGGCCGCCGTCGATATCAACGATATCTTTCTCTACGAGGCCAACACCGAGGGCACGGGCAACTTCACCTCCTTCAGTGTGGGCCGCAACGGCGATGTCATCGATGCAGTGCAGAGCGATCCGATGAACGCGAACCGCGTGCGCGGCATGGATTCGGCGAACATCGCCCGCGATGGCTTTGCCGGCAGCACCCGCATCCCGATCGACGCCTACAATATCGACCAGGTGGAGATCAGCCGCGGTCCGAATTCAAACATCTTCGGCCTCGGTAATTCCTCGGGCACGGTGAACCTCGTCCGCAGCCAGGCCAATCTCAGCCGCGACACCACGCAGGCTT
This sequence comes from Opitutales bacterium, assembly GCA_038204695.1. Taxonomy (GTDB): domain Bacteria; phylum Verrucomicrobiota; class Verrucomicrobiia; order Opitutales; family Opitutaceae; genus ER46. Next base: position 4,870 of record JBBRCR010000009.1, read on the forward strand.
CGGCGCGCGTCGACAGCTATGGCGGTTACCGCGGCAGCATGGACGTCAACCGGCGTTTGTTCGCCAACAAGTTTGCGGTCCGTTTCAGCGGCGTTGACGAATCCAAGGGATTCGAGCGGGAACCGTCGGCGGAAATCACCCGCCGCGGTCAGGGCATGATCACGTATCGGCCTTTCAAGAACACGACGTTGCGCGGCAGCTACGAGTCGTACCACAATTTCGCCCGCCGGCCGAACTCGCTGACGCCGCGCGACACGACGTCGTTTTGGAGCGCGGCGGGGCGGCCGACCTGGGATCCGATCACGCAGACCGTCACGATCAACGGCGTCAGGCAGGCGACGGTCTACCCGCAGTCGGCGGATGCCACCCTTCCTGCGGGCCTGCTCGCCCAGGGCACCGGCTTCTACGTCCGCCCCGGCTTCCACATCGCGCCCGACCTGCCGCCGTTCTACACGGTAAACCGTGCCGCCACGACCCAGGCCGATCCCGGCCAGGCCAGTTCGAACATTCGATTCCTGGAGAGTGCGACCAATATCCTGCGGCTGCGCGGCTCGACGATGCCGCTGTTCACCACTCCGGGGGTTTCGGACAAGTCACTCTACGACTGGACCGAAATCAATTACGTCGCGCCCAATTACAACAAGGACAAGGCCGATATCTACAGTGTGTCGCTGGAACAGTTCTTCCTGAATACGCAGCGCCATATCCTCGCCGCCCGCGTGGGCTGGTACATGGAGGACGTGGACAACTACAGCCGGAATTTCATCAGCGGAAATTCCTCCGTCCTCTACGTCGACGTAAATGAGAAGCTGCTCGATGGCCGGCCGAATCCGTACTTTCTGCGCCCGTATCTGGGCGCGTCGGAACCGACAATCTTCAACAGCCCGGAGCGCAACGACAATTTCCGCGCCGAACTCGCGTATCAAATTGATCTCACGCGGGAGAAAAACCGGTTCTCCAACCTTCTGCGCTGGTTCGGCAAGCACCGGGCGGCGGGATATCATGAGACCCGGCTGATCTCCACCGGACGCTACCGTTACCGCGAACAGATTATCGATGACCATCCCTGGCTCTCGAACACCAACCGCCAGAGCAACGCGGAGGCGCGGGGCTATTTCAAATATTACCTCGGCGACAACCAGGGCCAGAATATCGATTACGCGCCGCCGGCACTCTACGGGCTCGCGGGCAATTACTCTCTCAACTGGTTCAACGGGGTGACGCAGCAATGGGTCAACGAGCCGGTGGTGTTCGGCGAGACCGGGTTCACTCCCTCGACCCGCACGCGACGCGAAATCCGCAGTCGCGGGCTCACCCTGCAAAGCTTTCTGATCGACGAGCGTGTGATCACGACCCTCGGCTGGCGCAACGACAAGAACCGCAGTCGCGACTCCAGTGGCGCCGTCGTTGATCCGACGACTGGCTTGCTCGACTACTCCCCGCTCAACACGTGGAACCTGTTCACCGAGAAACAGGGTTCGACCAAGACGCGCGGAATCGTCCTGAAGGCGTTTCGAAATTGGGCCGCCCTCGAGCGCCGGGTGGAAGCGGGGAACCTGTTCGCGGACTTCGTCCGGTCCCTGACCGTGTTCTACAACGACTCGGACACGTTTCAGCCGGCTAACGCACAGTACAATCTGGTGGGTGAGCTGCTGCCGAATCCGCAGGGCAAGGGCAAGGACTACGGCGTGAGCTTCAGTTTGTTCAGTGGAAAGTTCGTGGCGAAAATCAACCGGTACGACAACAAGCAGCAGTTTGCCCGCGGCGGCGATGCCGGTATCGTGGCGGGCCGCGCCAACCGGATCGATTTCGGCAATGATGGCTTCAACCTCGAGGACCAGGCGACCACCTGGGTCTCGACCCTTCACCCCGAGTGGACGCCCCCGCAGCAACGCGATGAGGTCTACAAGATCATGGGACTTCCCGGTGGGTTCATCGAAAACATCGTCGGCAAGAGCGTCTCCGAAACGCAGGACGTGGCCTCGAAGGGATATGAGATCGAGTTGAACTACAACCCGACGACCTTCTGGACGATGCGAGCGAACATCGCGCAGCAAAAGACGATCGACACCAACATGTCGCCCAACATCCAGCGCTATTTCGACGATCGACTGCCGATTTGGCTAAAGGTCATCGATCCCACGACAGGGCTGCCATGGTGGACCACGAGGTACGGCAGTGCCGGCACGCCCCAGGCCTTCTACGAAGGGTCGGTGCTGGCGCCTTACAAACTCGCGGTTGCGAATCAAGGGAAGCCTCGCTCCCAGGTGCGCGAGTGGCGCGTCAACGCGCTCACGAGTTACAACCTCGCCGGCCTCTCGCAAAACAAATGGCTCAAGACAACGCGTGTCGGTGGTTCGGTGCGCTGGGAAGATCAGGCGTCGATTGGATACCTCGGCGCGGCGCCTGATGCCGATGGCGTTATTCGCACCCTCGACAAGAACAAGCCGGTCTATGACAAGTCCCGGGCGTATTTCGATTTCTTCGTCGCCCACCAACTGCGGTTCCGCGAGAACAAGATTCGCGTGTTGGTGCAGTTGAACGTGCGCAATGCGTTCGAGGGTGGGCGGCTGCAGGCCATCGGGGTCAACCCCGACGGGCGTCCGTATAATTTCCGGATCATCGACCCGCGGCAGTTCATCCTCACGGCGACATTCGACCTGTAAGGGCAGGCATGTGGCTGCGAGCGCCAGCGAGCGGATGAGCAATCCACCCGCCTCGTTTTTCATCCACTCGCTGGCGCTCGCAGCCACGGAAGTCGCAAGGCAACTTCCGTACGCTGCAGCGTCGGATCGAGCAGCGTCCGATCGAGTAGCGCCGTGTCTCCGACCGGCGTCTTGTCGCGACCGGTAATGCAGTGCACGGAAAATGACGTGCCAGCGCAGCCACGAAGCAAGCAGCCGCTTGCCACGCCTGCGTGCGTTATCCCAGCAGATGATCCCGCAGCCGGCGGTCGCGTTTCGTTGGACGGCCCGAACCCTTTTCGCGCTCGAGCAGTTGCCGGATGCGGTTTTCCCGCGCCTTCTCGAATTCCTCCGGAGGCGTGAGGTCGTTGCAGAAATTCCCCACCAGTTTTGGCCCCACTCGCGAACGCGGTACATCGAGCACGCGCAACGTCCGGTGAATCAAACCTTGGCGAACGGTGACGGTCTCTCCGGGCCGCACTTCGCGCGCCGGCTTTGCGGTCTGAGCGTTTACGGCGACACTGCCGGCCCGGCAGGCGTCGCTCGCGAGACTTCGGCTCTTGAACAGTCGGACCGCCCATAACCACTTGTCCAAACGGGCAGCGGATACAGCGAGGGAGGTGCTCAATGGTGCAAATGAAAGCGGCCGCCCGTCACCACGACGCGCGGCCACCAAGCGGAAATGAAGACTGTGACGCGTTGCTCCGGCTCATCAATTCTTGCGCGCGGGCGGAAATTCCGCGCGCATCCAATCGTCGATCAAGGCTTTTTCGTGACGGAGTGGATCGTTTTGGAAGCCCATCGTGATCTTCATCAGGAACGCCATGTCGCGCAGTTCGCGCCGGCCTTCCTTGACCACGTTGCCCTCGCTGTCGACGAGCCGGAATGACAGCGCCATCCGCGGAGGATAGATATCCTTGATCACGCGGATGTCGTCCCAACGGACGCCGCGCCATGGCTCGAAATCGCCCGCCATGTCGATATCCGTGAAAGTCACCGCAAGGTGATAACCCGGCGGCACGAAGGATGACGCTCGGTTGACGATATGCTCCCGCAACTGGTCCAGATAACCCGTGCGGTTCGCATCGGTGTCCATGTAACTGTCGCGGACGTCGGTAAACTTTTCGGGTTCGAAAAAGGCCACTTCCGCCCGCCCGTCGGCCGGCGGAGGTGTGGGGGCCGTTGACCCGGCGATCGGGGCCAACCCCAGCAGCGCGCCTAGGAGGAATTTGTTCGTTTTCATACGTGAAGGTATGACGACCGGTATCTCGAAAAAGTTCCAATGCGAGTGCCGGCCGGTGCTTATTAACGACCCTCGTTTTTCCAACGCGACGCATTTCCCACGCCGGACGTCTCGGCAAGTCCGCGCATAACCTGCGTTTGCGCTGTGACGTCATCGCCTCTTTATCGTCATCCGATTTTCCACGGCCGTGACACCGCGCACTGACTTGGAAGCGGTCGTCACCTGCTGCTTCTGTTCTTCCGAATCAGCCTCCCCGGTAATGATAACGCGACCGTTCTCCGCCTCCACGCGAGGGGCGAGTCCGCTGGTGGCACGATTAACCAGCAACTCGAACTTTATCTGCGTGGCAATCGCGGCGTCCTCCACCGCTTTGGGTCCCTGCTCGTTGCCCGCATTCTGGTCTGCGGGGTTTCGAGCCAGGGCATCTCGTCCGGTCGGTAAGCCAGCGCCAGTCTGAGCGCCCGAGCCATCGTTCGCCGGCTGGCGTTCGCGTTGCACCATTCCGGACGGTTCCACGGAGATCAGGTTCCTGATCTGTCGAACCCCGGATACCTCCCTGATGGCAGCCTCCGTCCGTTCCTTTTGCACGAGCGTCTCTGCCGTCCCGGTGAGCGTCACGACGCCGTCCTTCACATCGACCTTGGTGTGCGCCATACTGATGCCGGGTTTTACGAGCAGCTTGCTGCGGATTTTCACGGCGAGCCATTCATCGCTCGCGGGCTTGGCCTGCGGGTCGACCTTGATCCGGTTTTCAACGCCTTTGACCCCATCGATGGCGGCGACTGTATCTTCGGCGAGGCGGCTTTGATCCATGTCGCGGACGCGGCCGGTGAGGGTGGCGATGCCACGCCGCACGTTGAGATCGACTTCGTTGTCGAGCACGCGGGTGAACGTATAGGACGTCTTGGCTGCGACCTCGATCTGCTGGTCCGCGTTTTCAGCCGCGGGAACGAAAAAGGGTACAGCTGCAAACAAAACGAATTGGAGAAACGAGGAAGTAGACATAACGCAGTCAACCAGACCGACCCCTCGTTAGCGCCCGCAGTGCCAAATTTCTTTCAATTCCCACAAGGTTCCCGCGGGCAGCTGGATAATTTTCTCCCTACCGCGAACCCCGCAGGCGCCAGCTTGCATTCTGCAAAGTTTTCGCGGCCCAAACGCGCGAATTGCAATCCGTGCCTGGGCGGCGCGATTTCGCCGACCAGAGTCACTCGGCAACTGCCAGGCCAAACCGGCACGACTTTCCCGGACTGGTTTTACGTGCCTGGCTGGCAGAGGCAGGACGACGTGATCTCGAGATCCGCGTGGCGCCACATCTCCCGGAAACGCGCCTCGAAGGGCGTCGCCTCGGCCGCCTTGTTTTGCAGTTTCAGCGCGCGCGCCAGTCCGAACAACGACCAGCCATTCGCCGGCAGTCGCTTCAGGTCTTCGCGATACACCTCTTCCGCCGCCCCAAAACGCCCTGCCTGCATGAGCGTGGCACCCAGTGAGTGACGCACCGGCAGGATCCAGCCCGGCGGCTCATCGTACTTGAGAACGTCCTCGGCCTTGATCGCCTCCCGCAACTGCGCCACGCCCGCGTCGATCTTGCCTTCGCGCACGAGAATCTCGCCCTCGAGCATCGGCGTCACAACTGCGAGTATTCCGGGTCCGGTGTTGTTGCCGAGCGTCGACTCGGCCGGCACGCGCTTCGCCGCCATCGAGTAAGCCGCCTGCTCGGCGCGGGCGGCCTCCACATTGCCTTTTGCGGCATGGGCAATGCCGCGCGCGGCGAGACGCATCGCCCGTGTGAATACCATGTACTCGGGGTGATCCGGTTCGGCGAGGACCTGATCCCACAAACCGAAACGCAGCATCACTTCGTACGGCATGGCCACGAAGCCTTCCACCATCATCGCATTTTCCTTCAGAAAGTCCTCGGGGAGAGCGCTGACCAGTGCACGGATGTGTTTGAGCGCCAGTTCACGCTGGCCGGTCATCATGGCCGCGTACGCGAGCATGTGCTGGTTGTGCGCGGCGTAGACAACGATCATGTCCTTCGGCGGGCCCACGATCGCGCGATAGCGGCGATCGGCTTCGACGGCCTTCTGGTTGGCCACGATCGCCTTGTGCCAGTCTCCGACCCGAATATCGATGTGCGACGGCATGTGCACGTTGTGCGCGAGACCTGGCTGCAAGTCGCGGAGCCGGTCCGCGGCCGGAATCGCGCTTTCCGGCCGGGGCGAGGCTTCGACCGCATGAATGTAGAGGTGATTGGCGAACGGGTGCTGCCGCTCGAGGTGCAGGACGGCGTCGAGGGTGGCGATTATTTCCTCCGTGCCGGGCTGCGCTTGTCCTTCGGGCGTCCATTGATCCCACGGCCGCAAGTCCATCATGGCTTCGGCGAACAAGGCCCCGACATCGGCATCTTTCGGATGCGCCTGCCACGCATCCCGCATCGCATCGGCGTACGCGCGATCGAGCGGGCTGCGGTCCTCCGGCTGGGGATTAGCATAGTGTTTGCCGAGCGCCGCAATCAACGCCTGGTCGGCGGGCCGCGCGCCGGCGGCGTATTGGCGGGCGAGTTGCAAGGCGTTCCACGCCTGTTCCGCCATGGGTGGCGGCACCATGGGAAAATTGATGTGCGGTCCGCTGGCGAGCGCGATTCCCCAGTGCGCCATGGCGCATTCCGGGTCAAGCCGGGCCGCCTCCTGGAAGGAGCGAATCGCCGCGCCGTGATTGAAACCGAAGACAAAGTTCAAGCCCTGCTCGAAATATTTCCGGGCGAGGGGCGATTTTGTCGCGATATCGCGCTGGTGCGGCCCGAGGCCTTCGAACAGCGGCGGCCGCGCCACGGCAGAATCAGCAGCCAACAGCAGCGGGGCGGCCTGGAGCGCCAGGGCGATCGCCAGGCGACAACAAATCGAAGCAACCGATTTCTCGGCAGACATGGGGTGTTCCTTTCCTTCGGGGGGTGATGGGAGAACCAATCATCGCAACCGGGGTGGGATGCGAATTGGGCGGAATTTATGTCGTCCCGCCTAAAAAAACAAGGCCGGCAGGCGGTGTCCTTTTTGCAATTCGCGCCAGACTTCGGATGGTTTCGCACCCACATGTTCGCCAATCTCGTTCAACTCGTCACCGGGTTGCCCCCGCCGGAAGTGGCCCAGCACGCGTTCGTGTCCGACGTGCGGGTGCGCGAGCGAGAGGATCGAAACCCGAAGGTCGAGCGGCTGATCCTTGTTTGCTGGATCCTGATCGCGCTCAAACACGTCGTCATAATCTGGGCGTGTCACGCCTACCCGGTCCCGTTTCACCAGCTTTGGATCAATTTTCCAACGTGGCTGCTGGGCACGCTGGCCACCGTGATTTACTACACCCGGACCTGAACCGACAAAGTGGCCGGGCCGTCCCGGCTCGGTTCGCTCGGGGAAAACGGCGGCGGGACGCCGCGGCCTGGAGTTTGGCCACTCTTGGCTGAATGGTTGCGGCGTCCAGCCGTAGCACGGCCTTCTCGCCGAAATTTTCGCGTCGCCCATGAGTTCGCAGTTGGCAAGGGCGTCTCGCCCCTGTTTTCGCGAGAGTATATCCATTGGGTGGCCCGCTCCAGTCGCGGGTTTCGCGCCGTGCTTATACACAAAGCCCTTCACGGGCGGGACGCTACTTCATACCACGGGCGGGACGCCCGGTGCCACGCAGAGCACGTTCCGCCCGCCGAATGGGGCGGCATTACTATTTCGTCCCTCTGTGGCTATAAGCGCCAGCGAGTGGATGCCGCAGCGGCACACGTCAGGCCCTCTTCCCCCCCCGTCTCCCCCGTCTTCCCCGTCTTCCAAGTCTTCCAAGTCTTCCAAGTCTTCCAAACCCTCGTCATGGCAGAATGGTTACGGCGACTCCTGAATAACGCGATGGCCTAATGCCGGGCCCAACGGTCCTTCTTCCCCGCCCCCCCCGGCCTTTCCGGTTTACTATGCTCTTTCGACCCCTACCGTTCGCGCGTGCTAATGAAAAAGACTGTGCCCAACAAACCGCTCAGCGAGAACACACACCTTCTGCGCTGGGTCGAAAAGATGGTCGAGCTGTGCAAGCCGGCCGCAATCCACTGGGTCGACGGCTCGCAAGAGGAGTATGACGGCCTTTGCGCGCAACTGGTCGAAGCGGGCACGTTCACGAAGTTGAACGAAAAGCTGTGGCCCGGCTGCCACTACGCGCGCAGCGACCCCAGCGACGTGGCGCGGGTCGAGGATCGCACGTTTATCTGTTCCCTGTCCAAGGATGCCGCAGGGCCGACAAACAATTGGATGGACCCCTTTGAGATGCGGAAAAAGCTGCGCGGGCTTTTTCACGGCTGCATGGCCGGCCGGACGATGTTCGTGCTGCCGTACAGTATGGGCCCGATCGGGTCGCCGATGTCGCAGCTGGGCGTGGAGCTCACCGACTCGCCGTACGTCGTCGTCAACATGCGCATCATGGCGCGTATTGGCATCCGCGTTTTCAAGGAGATCGATAAAGCCGAGAAGCGGGTTGTGCCGTGTATTCATAGCGTTGGCGCTCCATTGAAGCCTGGCCAGAAAGACGTGCCGTGGCCGTGCAACCAGGAGAAGTATATCGTTCACTTTCCCGAGACGCGTGAGATTTGGAGCTACGGGTCCGGCTATGGCGGCAACGCGCTGCTCGGCAAGAAATGTTTCGCCCTGCGCATCGCCTCCAACATGGCGCGTGACGAGGGCTGGATGGCGGAGCACATGCTCATCCTCGGCGTCGAGGATCCGCATGGCGAAAAAACGTATGTCGCGGCCGCGTTTCCCAGCGCGTGCGGCAAGACGAACTTCGCGATGATGATTCCACCGATGGCCTTGAAAAAGAAAGGCTGGAAGGTGTGGACCGTCGGCGACGACATCGCGTGGATCAAGCCGGACGCCCAGGGTCGGCTGCATGCGATCAACCCCGAGGCGGGTTTCTTCGGCGTCGCTCCCGGTACCTCGGTGAAAACGAATCCCAACGCGATGGCGACGTTGGCGAAGAACACCATCTTCACCAATGTGGCTTTGACGCCCGAGGGTGGCGTATGGTGGGAAGGCATGACGGATGGACCACCGCCGCAACTCACCGACTGGCGCGGCAACGAGTGGACGCCCGAGATTGCGCAGCAGACGGGCGCGAAGGCCGCGCATCCGAATGCGCGCTTCACGGCGCCCGCATCGCAATGCCCGACGATCGATCCAGCGTGGGAGCATCCGGACGGCGTGCCGATCAGCGCCATTATCTTTGGTGGCCGTCGCGCGACGACGATGCCGCTCGTGTACCAGGCATTCAACTGGAGCACGGGTGTCTATATGGGAGCGACGATGGGCTCCGAGATGACGGCAGCCGCGGCGGGCACGATCGGAAAAGTGCGGCGCGACCCGATGGCGATGCTACCGTTCTGCGGTTATCACATGGGCGATTATTTCCGCCACTGGATCACGATGCAGAAGCGGCTGAAGGAAACTCCGCGCGTCTTTCACGTGAACTGGTTCCGGAAAGGCACGGACGGGAAGTTCCTCTGGCCGGGCTTCAGCGAGAATATGCGCGTCTTGAAATGGATTGTGGATCGCGCTCATGGGCGCGCGCTGGGGAAGGAGACGCCGATTGGCTGGATGCCGCGTTACGAGGATATCGACTGGACGGGGCTCGAGTTCCCGAAGGAGAGCTTCGATCAATTGCAGCACTTCGACCACACGCTCTGGCGCGACGAGCTCATGGGGCACGAGGAACTGTTCCTCGACCTGCATGACCGGCTGCCGAAGGAGATGATCTACGAGCGCGAATTGCTGATTTGCCGGATGTAGACGGCGAACTTTTCGGATTCGTAGATCAGAGTTCGTGGAATCAGCTCCGTGGCTGCGAGCGCCAGCGAGTGGAGTGTATCCACCCGCCTGATGCCGGTCGGAGACGCGGCGTTACTTTGAAGGCCGGATGTCGGTTCGAACGAGCGGCTCGAAAGTAGCGCCATGTCTCCGACTGGCGTCCGTCGTTCGAAAGCCGGCGCACTTCAGCCCTCGGTGTTGCGCACTGCTACCTCAATGCCCCGCGGCTGCGGGACATGGCTCAGTCGAGCGTGATTTCGCCCGCGGCGAGCCGGTGCAGAAACAGCGCTGCGACTTGCGCTCGCTGCGCGATTGTCGGCACGAGGATGAATTCACGGCTGCTGTGCAAGTGGTCGCCCATCGGACCCAGCCCGTCGAGGTTCGGCAGACCGGCGGCCGTCAGCAGATTGCCGTCGGAAGCGCCGCCCGTGTGCACCCAGTTCAGTGCCGGGATGCCGACGTCGTGCGCGGCACGCTGCCATTCGGGAAACAGTTTCTCCTCGAGGGGCAGGCATTCCTTCGGCGGGCGGTTGAAGCCACCCTTCAACTCGATCTTATAACCATCGCGCGCGTTGATCGGCGCCGCGAGTGCTTCGAGGCGTGCCAACAGCAGATCGCGATCGGCGGTCTGGGTGATGCGAACATCGAGTTCCGACTCGGCGAAATCAGGCACCACGTTAGTCGCCGCCGTGCCGCCGCGGATGTTGCCCACGTTGACCAGCACGCCCGGCATTTCCGCGGGGATCCGGTTCGCCGCCAGGAGGAACTCGGCGAGTGCGAGAATCGCGTTGCGGCCATCGTTCGGAAACTTCGCCGCATGCGCGGCGCGACCACGGCACGTGGCGATCATTCCGCCGGTCCCTTTGCGCGAATGAACGATATCGCCGCTGACGCGCGCGGGCTCGAAGACGAAGGCCAGCCGCGCTCTCTTCGCCGCTTCAATGAAGAGCGGCGCGCTGCCATGTGAACCGGTTTCCTCGTCCGGCGTCAGCAGCGTTTCCCAGCCGATCCGTAACGCGTGCGGCGTCGCTTCGAAGGCCTGCAACGCGGCGAGCAGCGTCACGATGCCGCCTTTCATGTCGATCACTCCGGGACCGTTGATCCGATCGGCGTCGAGCCATCGGCAGGTTTGAAAGGGATCGTTCGCCTCGAAGACCGTATCGAAGTGACCGCTGAACAGGAGCTGAATCGACGCGGTGGGCCGGACGCGAACCCGCAGCGCGGCGGCCGTGCCGGCGCAGCGAACCTCCTCGATGATTGCCCCGACAAAGGCGCTGAAAGATTCCCGCAGCGCCGTCCGCATCCGGTCGAGTCCGGCAAGATGGCCGGAGCCTGAATTAATCTCCGCCCATCGCATGAGCAGGGCAGCGAACTCGGGCGTGCGCTCGGGCAGCCGCGCGATCGAATCGGGGGGAGTCATGACGACGAGCAAAGCTTCCCGTCAGCCCGTTGTCACAACGGAAACCGCTGCGAGCTACCGATCCTTCAGCTCACGGCTGCATCCTGTCGCGCGGCCCGGAGCAACTCGCCCAGCTCGGCGAGACTGGGCACCATGACGTCCGGCGGTTCGTTCGCGGCCTCGGCGTCAGCCGCCGTGGCTTCGCCCGTCAGCACGAGCACGCCCAACGCCCCCGCGCGATGAGCCATCAACACATCGGTGTAGATGCGATCGCCGACCATCGCGATTTGTTCGGGACGCAAATGATGGCGCTCCATGATGCCGTTCAGCATCGAGGGATCGGGTTTGCCGAACACCTTGTCGGGCGCGCGGCCAGTGGCGTATTCCAAGCCCGCGCAAATCGAGCCGCAGTCCACCAGCACGGTCAGCTGGTCGGTGGGGCATACGCGATCGGGGTTCGTCGCGAGATACGGTTTCTGCTGCTTAATCCACCACGCGGCCCGACACAGTCGCGCATACGAAAGCGTTTGATCAAAGCCGACCACCACCGCGTCCGGTTCGTCCGCGGCATCGTCGCGCGTGAGTTCGAAGCCGGCGCCCGTGAATTCGGCCAGCATGCTCGGCGTGCCGAGGGCAAACAGCCGTCGTACGTCCGGCCGGTGGTGCCGCAGATAATCGATCGTCGCCATCGCCGATGTATATAACTGATCGGCGCGGGCGGGCACTCCCATCTTGGCGAGATGCACGAGGTAATCGGGCGCGCTCTTCGAGGGATTGTTGGTCAGAAACGTGCAGCCGATCCCGAGCTCGTTCATGAGCGCGAGGAATGGCCGCGTGCAGGCGAACAAGTTGCCGCCCTTGTAGATGGTGCCATCCATGTCGAGCGCGACATGGGCAATGTGGTCGAGGCGTAAATTCGGACGAAGTTTCATTCTGGATACACGCGATAAATGAGGCGCGTCCGGACGCGCTCAGTGGGCAGGGCCGGACGCGTAGCCGTGGGCTTTGGCGGGCCAGGCGAGGATGAACATGAACGTACCGATGGTGCCGATGCCGAGCAGAGCGCCGAAGGCGACATTCCAGCCGGAGGTTTGCACGAGTTTCCCGAGGCCCCAGCCCGAGACGAGCGTGCTGGCGTAGCCAAACAGGCCGGTGAAACCCGCGGCCGTGGCGGCCGCGCGCTTGGTGGCGAGGTTGGCGGCGATGATGCCGATGAGTGCTTGCGGCCCGTAGATGAAGAAACCGGCTGCGCCCAGGAGAACGGCGGCTTCGAGCGGCGAGTGGGTCGGCAGTTTCCAGAACGCGAACATGGCGACTGCCGCGCCAATCATGCAGAACACGCACGTCCTCGCGCCCCGGCCCGCGAACACCTTGTCCGTCATCCAGCCGGCCAGCAGCATTCCGATCAACCCCGAGACTTCGAAGCCCGCCACGATCCAGCCGGCATGCTGGAGCGAAACCCCTTTCATCTCCTTCAGCAGCGTCGGACCCCAGTCGAGGATGGCGAACCGTAGGATGTACACGAAGAAGTTCGCGAACGAAATATACCATATATAACGGTTCCCGAAGACGTGGGTCCGCACGAACGACTTGTACTCGGCGGAGCTGCGATCCTGGTGATAATCATCCGCGGCGCCTTCGACCTTGATCTCGGGCAACCCGACCGACGTCGGAGTATCCCGCAACAAGATAAACAGGATCACGCCGGCGACGCTGCATAGAATGGCGGGCCCAAAGAAGGCCCAGCGCCAGCCGAAGGTCACAATATAGCCACAAAAAATCGCCGCCATCCATGCGCCAATCGAATGGGACGTGTTCCAAATGGTCATCTTCGTGGCGAGTTTTTCGGGCGGGAACCAATGGGTCATCAGCCGGCAGCTGGGTGGAAATCCCATGCCCTGCACCCACCCGTTAATCATCCACGCGATGCCGAGGTAGAGCACAGTCGAACTAAACCCAAAAAAGACATTGGCCCCGACCGAGAGCATCAAGCCCGTGACCATGAAGTAGCGGGCATTGGCGCGGTCAGCCCACATTCCGTTCACGAATCGGGAAACTCCATACAGCAGCCCGTGCAGCGTCAGAAACAATCCCAGATCCGCCTTCGTGATCCCCAGATCGTCCTGCATCGCCGGCATCGCGAAGCTCAGGTTCTTGCGGACGAAATAAAACGCCGCATAGCCGAACATCGTCGCGATGAGCGTACGCGTCTGCCAGTAGCGGAAAAGTGACGCCGTCTTCTCCGCGCTAAGATTGAGGGGTCCGGGTGCAGCGATGGAAGAACTCATGGCGATGCGATGGCGTCAGCCTTCGGCCCGATGTCCCAGGCCGCGCCGGGACCAAACAGTCGCTCGAGCAGCGTGGAAAGAGCGCCCGTGCGGACGGCCACGTCGAGCACGGTGAATCGCCGGCGAATATGATACGCGCGCAGAAAACTATCGCGCAGCCGCTGCCGGGTAATCCCGATTTGTTCCGGTTCGGTCGGTGCGCCGACCAGCGCGAGCCGCCGTTTCATTTCCGCGGATGGCAGCAGGTGCGCGTGCAATCGCGTTCGCAGGTCGGGCCAGGCTGATTTCAGCCGCTGCAGTTCCGCGCGCAATTGCGCGGGGCTGATGTGCTTCGTGCGCGTTTCCACGACGGCTGCTTCAACGAAATCGGTTCCGGCCAGCAGCTCGCGCACCCGGCGCTCCGCCGCATCGACCTCCGGCCAGCGCTCCACACAGCTTTCGATATCGAGTTGCTCGATCGGATGCGCGAGGAGCTGCTCGTACAAACGCGTCACCGCCAGCGTGGCGACGCCGACCTTGAATCCGTGCGACGGCGCCTCGCCGCCATGCACGTGGTGCTCCATGTCCCAAAGGTGACTGAATTGATGCTCCGCGCCGGAGGCGGGCCGGCTCGTGCGGGACCATTGCATCGCGAATCCACCGAGCATCAGTCCCTCAACCAGCGGAGTGATCGCCGACTCGCGGCCGGCTCGCGCACCTTCCGGATCCACGAGGGCGTCGCGCAAGCCGCCTTGGACAATAGCCCATGCGCGCGGATCGATCGGCTCCACCCCGAGCGCGTCGGCTAGGATCCAATCTGCGCCGGAAGTGAGTTTCGCCGAAAGATCGGCGTAGCCCGAAGCCGTCATTTCAGGAGGTGCGCGGCGGATCAGTTCGATGTCGGCTACAACCGCACGCGGCGCCGGACAGTTGAAAGTCTGTTTTGCGCCCTTGTACGTGATGGACGCGCCGAACGCCGTGTAGCCGTCCATCGAGGCCGCGGTCGCCACGCAGAGATACGGCCGGCCCACGCGGTGAGCGGCGAGTTTGGTCAGATCGTTGATCGTGCCGGAGCCAACGGCGACCGGAATGGCGTCATGCCCGCGCAGAGTCGCCTCCAGTTCCTCGACGTGGGTAAATTCGGCGTGGAGTCCAGCCGCCGCGAACGTGAACGGCTTCTCGCAGGAAATGCCCGCTTTCGTCAGTGCATCGTTCACGGCACCGCCGGCGATCGTGAACGTCACGCCATCCGCGACGACGACCGCGCGTGCGCCTGGAAAGTGTTCGGCAAACACGCGCGGCGTATCGGCGAGCACATTACGGCCGACCAGCAACGCTCGGGTTTCCCGGGCGGAGCTCAGGGCCTCGGCGAGCGAGAGTTTTGGCGTGCGCCCGGGTGTGGTGGAGGTCGGCATGGAAACGGAATCAACGGACAGCTTTTTTCACTTTTTCGCTTTCTGCTTTCCGCGTCCTGGCGCTGGTTTTGCGGTCGCGCCGAGCAGTGCGCTCGCGCCGATTTCATCGATGATGAGCGATTTGATGACCTTGCCCGCGACGGCGGCCAGGATGGCGCCGGTGCGATCGCTGCCGGAGACCACGCCCACGACGCGCGGAATTTTCCGCAGCTGATCAATTTCCACGCTGATCACGCGATCACGCCAGCTGGTGGCGCATTCATCGCCGTTCACATCGAGAAACCGGCCGCAAACTTCACCCACCGCGCCGGCGCGCTCCAGCTCGCGGATCATTGTTGCGCTGAGCGTGCCACGCTCGACGAACACCGAGTTCGCGAGGGTGCCCAGACCGACGATGGCCACCCGCGCCTGATCGAGTTGCTCATGGACGCGGCGGACCTGTTCAAGCTCCAGCAGGGCGTCGCGCATGCGCCGGTCGGGGATGAAGGCCGGAGTGTTCAGCGCGACAAACGTGCCGCCGAGCCGCTGCGCCATCACGCGACCGACTTCCTGCGCGTCAAAACCGCTCACGGTCGAGTCGACGCTGCCCATGGCCTGCACGACGGTGAGACCCTTGGCGCGGGATGGCAGCTGATCGACCAGCGCGTGAATGGTCCGGCCTCCGGCCAGCGCGACGATATCGCCGGGCTCGATATAGGCATCGATCACGGCGGCGCCGAAGTGTCCGACGGCCCGGCGCAGATCAGCATTCTCCAGTCCTTTGGTCGACTTGATGACAGTGACCTGGGCAAGACCGAGTCGGGTGCGCAGCGCGTCCTCCAAATCGCCCCGCTGCGGATCGTAATCGGAGACAGTGATGCGCACGATCCCGCGGTCGCGGGCCAGGGCGAGCAAGCGCGAGACCTTGGCCTGAGAGACCTTGGCGAACTGTGCGACCTCCGCCTGGCCGAGGCCATCGACATAATAGAGCCGCGCAATCAACCGGAGGTGATCGTCTGAATAATCATGCGGCATTGATATGGAATCAGAAGACCCGCGGCGCCGGTGTCAAGTCGACCGCCCCCGCGGAGCCGAACGCGCGGCGCCGGCTCCAGGAGCGGACGAAGGGAGGGGAGAGAGCGATGGGCGTCGCGGAATTGCCACAGGAGAATCTTGACTTGAATAAAAAACGCGCCATCAAACGTGCATGTCAATGCTGAATGTTTATTCGGCCGCTAACCGCACCCTTCCGCTTATGCCTACGCCCCTTTCGTTTTTCCGCTCGTTCGGGTTCCGCGCCTGGCGCGTGCTTTTTTTCGTTTCCTGGGTCGTACCCGCGGCGTTGTGGGCGCAGGCCGCCGGCACGGTTACCGGCCGCATCTTCAACGCCGCCACCAACGAGTACGTCCGCAATGCCGAGGTGCGCGTCCAAGACACGAACCTCGTCGCTTACTCGGAGGATGGCGGTTACTACCGGCTCGTCGGCGTGCCCGCGGGCGAAGTGACGGTCGCGGTGGCTTACACCGGATCCGAGCCGGTCTCAGCGCGCGTGGTGGTCGCAGCCGGCCAGACGGCGCCGCGCGACTTTGAATTGCAGAGCCGCGGCATGGGCGGTCCCAGCGGTACCGAGGTGGTTAAGCTCAGCGAGTTCGTCGTATCCGCCGAGCGCGAGGGCCAGGCCAAAGCGATTATGGAGCGACGTGCCGCGACCAACGCCGTGAATGTCGTCGCCTCCGACAATTACGGCGAACTTACCATGGGCGATGTCGGCGAGTTTATGAAATCGATGCCCGGTCTCTCCCTGGACTACGTCGAGGTGGACACGAGCGCGGTCCGCATCGGTGGGCTCGACCCAAAGTATTCGAATTTCACCAGCGATGGCGCCCGCATGGCCACCGCCACCTCGAACAACAATACCGGCCGCCAAAACTCGTTCGAGCAGATGTCCATCACCGGCATCGAGGCGATTGAGTTCAACAACACCCTGACCGCACGGATGGACGCCGACTCCCCCGGTGGGACCATTAATCTCCGCAGCAAATACGCGTTCCAGCGGACCGGTCGCACGATCGTATTCCAGCTTTACGGCGTCGGCACTTCCGACGCCCGCCTGAAGCGCGAGTATTTTCCCGACGATAGGAAGCACAACCGCATCTTCCCTTCCGGCCAGTTGGGTTACGCCGACCTCTTCCTGGACGGCCGCCTCGGCGTCGAGTTCAACACCAGCTATAACGCCAACTTCGTCCAGCAGGACCGCGTGCAGATGCGCTACAACTACAACACCCCCGCCGCCGGCGCGACCGTGGATAATCCGAAGTTGAACGACATCATGTTCCGGCCCGGCCCGAAAATGACGCACCGCCAGGCCGCCAACCTGAGCTTGGACTACAAGCTGACGCCCGCCTTCGTCCTCTCCTGGCGCAGCAGTTACTCCTTCTATGACGTCGAGTACGTGAACCAATATACATACCTCTTTGCGCCGGTGGCGACCCAGCCGGCGGGCAGCACGATCACGCATATTGTTTCGAATCCCACCAATGCCACCACCGGCGCGGCGGTCACGGGCAGCAATAGTCCGCGTCTGCACACGCAGTATTCGCACCGGTATGCCGGCACCCCCGTCTTCGTGCTCGCACCGAAGGTTCAATACAAGGGCGACACGTGGGATGCGACGCTCCGCGGCAGCTACTCGAAGTCCGAATTCAACTTCCGCGACAACAGCAAGGGCTTCTTCGCGCGCACCGACAGCTGGCTCACGCGGCTGGGGTTCACGGCGGATCGCCCGTCGCCGGATTCACCGACCTGGACGCTTCGGCAGACCGCCGGCCGCCCTTGGGGTGACCCGATGAGTTTCAACCGGGATGACGACATCGGAAACAACATCCGCACCTCTGAATCCGACGCCGCGAATGAAATGTATAGCGGCTATCTCGACCTGAAGAAGCAGCTTACCGTGCGTGAGCTGCCGATCACCCTGTTCGGCGGTTTCGGCGCCCGCACCAACGACTGGAAGACGACCGAAGGCTCGTATAAACAATTCCAATACGTCGGCCCGACCAACGACCTCACCCAGATGGCCCCTGAAGCGGTCGTTCCCTGGACGCGCAACTACAAGTTCGACCTCGGGCTCGACGGCGAGGGCGGCAACGTTACCGCCCAAAACTGGCGCGCAGACAGCAACTATGGGACGTACGACGTCTATCAGCAGCATCCGGAATACTTCGTGCCGGACACAGTGGGCAACCTGACGCGCCAGCTCCAGAACCGCAAAAAAATTTCCGAGGAAATCAGTGCCGCCTATGTAGAAGGGCAGACCCGGTTGGGCCGGGCGCGGCTCGACCTCGGGCTTCGTTATGAGAAGACCAAGACCGAGGCGGCCATCGCTGACGTTCGCCCGGCCCGGGAGGTGACCGCTGCGGGCCTGGCGACGAACACCGTCGAGGGTGTGCTCTACCAATTCCGGAACGGCCAGCAGACCACCCGCCACGGCTCATACGACGACTGGTTCCTCAGCGGCGGCGCCAAATATGATTTCACGAACAAGCTGGTCGGCCAGATCGCCCTCAGTGAATCCGTCCTTCGGCCCGATTATGGCAACCTCGGTGGTATCACGTCGGTCAATGACAATAACCAGACCGTGACTGTGCCCAATGCGGAGCTGCGGCCCGAGCACTCGACGAAGTATTATGCCGGGCTCCAATATTTTCTGGAGCCGTCCGGTGTCGTCGGCGTGTCGTATTATAAACTCAAGTTGAAAGACATGCAGCAGGCCGGCTTCACGGTAAACCCGGAGGCGGTCGGCTACAGCGACAATGACTATCCTGGCTACACTTACATCAGCACCCAGAACAGCGCCGGGACCCGTGAGACCGAGGGTCTGACCTTCGAGTACAACCAGCAGCTCACTTTCCTCCCGCGAGCGTTCAAAGGGTTCAACCTCTACGGTTCACTCACCCGCGTCATGGCGGACAGCGTGCGCATCGGCGTGCCCAACAAGACGGCAAACTGGGGCCTCCGCTACCGCTACCAGCGCTTCAACGCGCAAATCAACGGCACGTGGCAGGCGGCGGCCCGCCTGGGGTCGGTGAACGATACAGAGACGACGAACAACACGGGTATCCGCTGGCTCGCCGCCCGCGAACTCTGGAGCATCAGCGCCGGCTACAAGCTCACCAAGCGTTTCGAACTCATGGTCTCGGGGCGGAATATCTTCAACGCACCCACCATCCAATACTCCAATGTCCCCGGGCGGATCTATCTCTACGACATCTACGGTTCACTGTGGAATTTTGGCCTCAAGGGGACGTTCTAAGCCAAGTGTGCAGATATCGATCCGGATCGTTCATCTTTGCGACGAATTTGACCGCCCAATCCTTTGGCCACAGAGCGCCCCCGATGAAGAACGCGAGACATGGAAGAACGCGAGACTCGGAAGCCTTCGGAATCTTCCGCGTCTTATTCTCTTCCCCATCTCCCATGTCTTCGTCCTCCCCCCTCTGTGACCTCTGTGTCGTCACAGACCTTTGGTTGCGGCCCTCGACCCGCGGTACGTTTCGTGGGCCATAATCACTCAATCGAGCCACCCTTCGATTGAATAGTTAGGCTACAAATCATCTCTATACTTCCACTCGCTGGTGCTCGCAGTCACAACCTTCCCTTGCGCTGCTCGCGCTTTTCGAAATCTCTCGATCACTCCGCCGTCGCGGGCGGTCCAGAGGACATCGCCCGCCATTTCGCCGCTTCCTCCGGCCTGCCCCAGTCGGTGTAGAACCGCACCAGCCGCTCGACTGCCTCGGGAATGCGCGCCTCGTTTTCGTCCGGCAGCGTGCCTTCGCTTTCGCATCTCTTCAGCCCTTCGTAGCCGGCCAGCAACAAGGGCTCCGCCTCGGTGAATTTTCGCTGACCGGTGAGAGCCGCTCCGAGCATGCTGCGGGTATGGAAAGTGCTCCAGTTGTCCGGCCGGAGCTTTTCCCGAATCGCGAGACACTCGCGCGCCGGTTTTTCCGCTTCGGCGAATCTTCCTTCCAGCAGCAGAACGTGCACGCGCGGTGCGCAGGCAAAGGCGACTTCCGAACTCTCCGGTCCAAAGCGCGCCCGCATGAAATCGACCGAACGCGACAGCATGCCGTCGATTTCCGCCAGGGAACCTTGTTGCTCCAAGGCGGCGATCAGGCTGGCGGCCGAGCGCGCGGCCGATGCCGGAAAATTCTGTCGAATGGCGACGGCCTCGCGGTAACACGCCTCGGCGTCGTGATTGTGGCCCAGCGACACGAGTGGCACCGCCAGCAGCTGAAGTGAACTGGCGACCTCCGGATGCTGGTTGCCCAGCAGTTTGCGATTGATGGCGAGCGCTTCGCGGAGACACGCCACCGCTTCGACACCGCGATCCGTTTGCTGGAGCACGGTGCCGAGTTTCTTCAGCGAACGCGCAAACGCGGCGTGTTCGCGCCCCAGGGCATTTTCCTGCAATGCGAGCGCGCGGCGGATGGCCGCCTCGCCCTCGGCGACCCGGTCCTGCTTGGCCAGCACGATCCCGAGATTGCCGAGTGTTTCGGCCACCTCGGCGCTCTCCGGCCCAAGAACTTTTTCCTGGATGCCGGCGGCCTCGCGGATCATGGCCTCGGCTTCGATCAGTTTGCCCTGCCGGCCGAGCACAACACCCAGATAATTCAGGGAACGCGCCACGTCCAAGTGTTCGTTTCCGCACAGTCGCCGGCGCACAACGAGCGCTTCCCCGAACATCTCCGCCGCCACATCGAAGACCTGGAGATTGACGTAAACGCTGCCCAGCACCTCGCGCAAATCCGCCTCGACGTCGGGCTGGCCATGCAAGCCCGTCTGCAGGCGTTGGGCCGTCAGGTCCACCATGCGGCGCAGGAGTTTCGTGTCGAAACCGAGCGGCACGAGCGTATCCGCATCCTGGATCATGTCCTTCAGGAATTGCGCGACCTGCGCGCTGCGGGCCGCTTCGTTCTGGGCCCGCCGTTCGTTGGCCTCAGCCTCGAAACGCAGCCGGGCCTCGTCGGCGCGGGCCTGTTCCGCGCCCGCTTTCTCGAGCAGCGCCCGATTCACCGCGGCTTCCTTTTCCTCCTCGGCATGGCGCTCCTGGAAAAACAGCACGGTGGAGATGCTGAGCCCGCCGACCAGTGACGCGACGACGATGGCGCTGGAACCGAGGGGAGATTGCGACACCATGAGCCCGGCAATGAGCGATGCGACGATGGCGCCGCCGGAGAGAAAAGCGACGCGGTGCCGGCGAACGAGTTTGCGGAGCAGGTAAAAGGCGCTCGGGGGACGCGCGACCACCGGCTGGTGCCGCAGATGCCGCTCGATGTCGTCGGCCAGCGCCTCGGCGCTTTCATAGCGGCGCGTGCGATCCTTTTCGAGACAGCGCATCACGATCCAATCGAGATCGCCGCGAACTCTGACGTTGAGATTGCCAATGTCCGCGCCGCGTTGCCGGGCGGTGGCCGACTGTTCGGCTGGCGTGAGCGCCCGGAGCCGCAACGAGGGGCGCACCGGATCCCGTTCACAGATTCGACGCCGGATCTCGTCGAGCCCCGCGCCCAGCATGTCATGAGTGTCGAACGGCGTTCGTCCGGTGAGCAGCTCGTAAAGCAGCACCCCGAGCGAATAGATGTCACTGCGCTCGTCGATATCCAGCCCGCTCATCTCGGCCTGTTCCGGGCTGACGTACGCCGGTGTGCCCATGAACTGTTCGAACACGGTGAAGAGCGTGTGGTCGGTGAGCCGGCCCTGCGTGGCCTTCGCGATCCCGAAGTCGATCACCTTGGGGGACGGAGCGCCTTCATGAAACGCGACCAGCACGTTGGACGGCTTGATATCGCGGTGGATCACGCCTTTCACATGCGCGTGCTGAATGGCCTGGCACGTCTGCGTGAAGAGCTCGAGCCGCTGCTTCGTGTCGAGTTTGTTCTCGTCGCAATACCGGGTGATTGGCACCCCGCGCACCAGTTCCATCACAAAGTACGGCCGGCCGGAATCGGTCGCGCCGGCATCGAGCACCTTCGCGATATTCGGATGCTCCATCATCGCGAGCGCCTGGCGCTCCGCCTGGAACCGGGCGATGACCGCCTTCGTATCCATGCCGATCTTGATCACCTTCAGTGCAACGCGCCGGCGAACCGGCGTGTCTTGATCGGCCATATAGACCGTACCGCAACCACCTTCGCCGATTTTTTGAAGGATCTTATAGCGGCCGATGCGTTTGCCGCACGCA
The DNA here is from genome assembly GCA_038204695.1 of Opitutales bacterium. Taxonomy (GTDB): domain Bacteria; phylum Verrucomicrobiota; class Verrucomicrobiia; order Opitutales; family Opitutaceae; genus ER46. Next base: position 26,925 of record JBBRCR010000009.1, read on the forward strand.
TCATCGGCGGCCAGTGAAGGCGGGACTTCCGCCGGAGGTCGTGCGGCCGGCGCATCCATGAAACTTTCGGCCTCCGCGCTGGCGCGCAGGAGCGACTCGACTCTTTGCCGCAGCGCGGGATCGCCCCCGGTGGCGCCGGCAAGAAAGGCAGCGCGTTCCGGCGGCGGCAGGGCGCTGGCGCGAAAGAACAGGTCTTCCTCCGGCGAAGTCACTGCGCCGCTCATGAGGATGATTCGGGTGATTCCGAGGGAAGGAAACGCACGGGTGGACGGGACGTACGGACCAACGGAACGCGGATGAAAGGGCGGGGCTTGAGGCAGCGAGCCGCGCGCCAAGGCTCGCGGTGCGAATCCCGCGCAAGTCGGGATACCGGCATTAGTGCGATGACGTCTCTAAGAGCGCAATGCGGAACCGCGGCTGCCAATTTTCACGTCGGTATTGTCAAATCACGCGCAGACGCTGCCCGTCGTTTCGGAAACCATGCCCGGCGCTTGGCGGCGTGTCACCTGGTCAGGATTCTGCCCGTGGGAATTGAGGTTTCCCCGCCGTCTTCGCCCCATGTTTCCATGGTCCTCTCCTCATTTTTCCGGCGGCCAAATTCCATGAAAAGAGCCTGGTTGAGCCTCGCGCTTGTTTCGCTGACGCTGGCCGGTCGCGCCGCCGCACCGGTCGCCCGTGCGAATGTGTTTGAAAGCTCCGCGGCTCCCGTGGCCGAGAGCCAGGTCGACCAGCTGGTCTTTGCCAACCTCGCGCGTTTGCGGCTTAAACCGATTCTATGCTCCGATGGCGTCTTCGTCCGCCGCGTGTATCTGGACGTTTTAGGCACACTCCCCACCGCCACCGAGGCCCGCGACTTCATCCGGAATCCCGACACCAAGAACAAACGGGCGCAGCTGATTGAGCGTCTGCTGGAGCGGGACGAGTTCCCGGATTACTGGGCGATGAAATGGGGCGACATCCTGCGGATCAAGGCGGAGTTCCCCGTCAATCTCTGGCCCAATGCGGCGCAGGCGTACCACCGCTGGGTCCGCGCATCGCTCACGGAAAACAAACCCTACGACGTTTTTGCGCGGGAACTGCTCACGTCCAGCGGCAGCAATTTCCGGGTGGGACCGGCGAATTTTTATCGCGCCGTCCAGAATCGCACCCCCGAAGGCATCGCATCGGCCGTGGCTTTGACGTTCATGGGCGCCCGCGCGGAATCCTGGCCGTCGGAGCGGCTTGCGGGCATGGGGTCGTTTTTTGCCCAGATCGGTTACAAGCCCACCAGTGAGTGGAAGGAAGAACATGTGTTTTGGGATCCGCTCGGCACCAGCTCCCTCGACGCCAATGTCGCCCCCGGTCGGCCGGGGATCACGGCGGTGCTCCAAGCGACCAACAGCGTGGCACAACCCGTGCTGCCGAAACAGGCCAGGGTCCGGCCACCGGCGGCGACTTACCCTGATGGCACGACGATCACTCTGCCGCCCGACCGCGATCCGCGTCAGGTCTTTGCCGACTGGCTGATCACACCCGAAAATCCGTGGTTTACGCGGGCCATCGCCAACCGCGTGTGGACGTGGTTCGTCGGCCGCGGCATCATTCACGAGCCGGATGACATTCGTCCGGACAACCCGCCGAGTAATCCCGCGTTGCTGGCGTACCTGGAGAGCCAGCTGGTCGCCGCACGCTATGATCTGAAACAACTCTACCGGTTGATCCTGAACTCCCAGACGTATCAGCTCTCGTCCATGGCCCGGTCCACCGCGCCCGAAGCCGAGGCCAGTTTCGCGAACTATCCGCTGCGACGGCTCGACGCCGAGGTGTTGATCGATGCGATCAACAAAGTCACCGGAACCACGGATCTATATACCAGCCCGATTCCCGAGCCCTTCACCTATATTCCAGCCAACATGCCCGCGGTCGCCATCGCCGACGGCAGCATTACCAGCCCGTTCCTGGCGTTGTTTGGACGCTCGGCGCGCGCCACCGGCATGGAAAACGAACGCGATAACAAACCGATCCCGGCCCAGTGGCTGCACCTCCTCAATTCCAGTCACATTCAGCGGAAGCTGGAGCAGGGGCCAAAACTGAAAGCGATCCTCGGGTCCGGCCGCGCTCCGACGGCCATCGTGGAGGAGCTTTACCTGACCATCCTCTCGCGCTTCCCGACGCCCGAGGAAGTGAAGAACGCTGCCGCGTTCACCCAGCCGTCTGCGACCAAGTCAGCGCCCGGCTCGAAGTCCGGCAAGGTGTCCCCGGCCGTGGCCAAAGCCGCGGCGCAGAAGAAGTGGGAGGACTGGATCGACCTCGCGTGGGCATTGATGAACAGCACGGAATTCTTGTATCGCCATTGAACATACGACCCGAGGAACCCGCCTTATGAACACTCACGCCAGTTCACCTCCTCCGCCGGCGAATCCCTTGGGCATGAGTCTCAGCCTGCCGATGACCCGGCGCGATGCGTTGCGGGTCGGTTTGTTCAGCACGGCCGGGATCTTGCTGACGGATCATACCGTCCTCCGCGCTGCGACCGCGGCGCCATCACCGGCCCCAACGGCGGCCCAACCGATCAAAGCCCGCGCCAAATCCGTCATTCAAATTTTCCTCTGGGGTGGGATGTCGCACAATGACACGTGGGATCCGAAACCCGATTCGGGCTACGAGTACATGGGGGAGTTCGCCAAGGCGATTCCGACGAACGTCGACGGCATCCAAATCGGCGAACTGTTTCCCAACCTCGCGAAGCAAGCCGACAAGTACTCGCTGATCCGGAGCATGACCCACCGGAACAACGGTCATGAAACCGCCGCCTACTTGATGCAGACGGCCCACGCCCCCGGAGAGCGGCTGGCATACCCGAGCGTCGGCGCGGTGTTCGCGCTGTTCAAGAGTCCCGGGTACAAGGGACTGATTCCGCCCTATGTGGTGCTCACGCAGCCGCAGGGTCGCTTTTCGGAAGAGGGTTTCCTCGGACCGCGGCTGAAGCCGTTCGCCACCGGCGGCGATCCAAACGCATCACGGTTCGAAGTGGAGGGAGTTGTCTCCCGCGGCATCACCGATGCGCGGCAGAAGGCGCGCCGGGAGCTTCTGAAAAAGACGAACACGATGGGCAACGCCATGGCGGCGGACCCGCGGCTCGTGGCGTCCGAGGAAGCCAAGAAGCAGGCCTACGAGTTGATTCTGGGCGAGGGCAAACAGGTATTCGATCTCTCGCAGGAGAAGCCCGCCCTGCGCGACCGCTATGGACGCCACACGTTTGGGCAGGATTGCCTGGCGGCGCGGCGCCTGGTGGAAGCCGGTGTTCCGTATATCGTGATCAATTATCCCGGCGGCTGGGACACGCATAGCAATCACTTTGCGACCATGCGCCGGCAATGCCCGCAACTGGATCAGGGGCTCGCCATGCTGCTCCAGGACTTGGCGGATCATGGGCTGCTGGAAAGCACGATTGTATGGTGTTGCGGCGAATTTGGCCGCGGACCCAAGGTCGACTGGCAGCCACCGTGGAATGGAGGCCGGAACCATTACGGCAACGTGTTCACGTCGCTCGTCGCCGGCGGTGGATTCAAAGGCGGCCATATCGTCGGCGAATCCGACAAGCGCGCGGAAGAGGTGAAGGATCGCCCTGTTTATCCAACCGATTTGTTGGGCAGCATCTACGCGTTGGGCGGCATCGATGCCAGTGCCAAGCTGCCGCATCCCATGGGCGCCGAAGCACGCGTGCTGCCGGCGGCCGACGAAAAGGTGAAGTCTGGCGGACTCTTGACCGAGATCATGTAATGAAGCACCGATTCACTTTGTTCATCCTCCTCGGATTTGCGGGGGCGCTGGCCCTGGCCCCCGCGGCGTGGGCCCAGCGGCGGCCATATATAGGCTATACATATCCGGCGGGCGGCCAGATCGGGTTGACGTTTCAGATCAAGCTGGGCGGGCAGGATCTGGACGATGTCAACGCGGTGCTCATCACTGGTTCCGGGGTCACTGGCCGGGTCGTCGATTATTTCCGGCGATTGAACAATCAGGAGATGCAATTGCTCCGGGAGCAGTTGAGGGAATTGAAGCAGGCGTCCCCGACCTCGCGAACTGCCGCCGCGACGATGAGCGCCGAAAATACCATGATGATGGCAGCAATGGGGGCCGACAAAGCGGTTGACGGTGCCGCGCGCGACGACGCCGCCCGGCAACTCATTCCGAAGATCGAGAAGCGACTGCGCGAATGGGTGCAAACGCCGGCCTGCGCTTCAATTTCCAGTATCGTCACCGTTGAAATCACAATCGCGCCTGACGCGGAAATCGGCCGGCGGGAACTCCGGCTGGTCACCGGACGCGGCGTGTCCAATCCCCTCGCCTTCCAAGTCGGACAATTCCTCGAATACGCGCGCGAACCGATGCTCACGGCGACAATACAGATCCTCGGCAAGGAGGTATTGGCACTGCGGCAGAGGCCGGACAGCGACGCGGAACACCGCATCAGCATCCCGTGCACGGTCAACGGCCAAATCGCGTCCCGCGAAGTCAACCGCTACCGTTTCCAGGCGAGCAAGGGACAGCGGCTGGTCATCTCCACGCAAGCGCGGCAGCTCGTGCCCTATGTTGCCGATGCCGTGCCGGGATGGTTTCAACCCGTGCTGGCGTTGTACGACGACAAGGGACGGGAGCTGGCGTTCGCGGACGATTACCGTTTCAAGCCTGATCCGATCATTCTGTTTAACGTGCCGCAGGACGGCGAATACGTGTTCGAAATCCGCGACAGCCTGTATCGAGGCCGGGAAGATTTCGTCTACCGAATCACGGTTGGCGACGTGCCGTTCGTGACGAATCTCTACCCCTTGGGCGGACAGGTGGGCGCGGTTTTGACCCCGAATATGGACGGTTGGAATGTGCAGGACGCCGACCTGACTTCGCCTGACCGGAACGCCGCCCCAGGGCTGCAATGGCTGGCGGCCAGCCGGCTCGGCTACCGATCCATTCCGGTGCCGTTCGCATTGGACACCCTGCCGGACGCATTTGAGCAGGAGCCCAATAATACGGAAAAGACCGCGCAAAAGGTCGTGGCGCCGGTCATCGTCAATGGGCGCATTTCCACGCCCGGCGATTGGGATGTGTTCGAGTTTACCGGGCGGGCGAACGACCGACTCGTGCTCGAAGTACAGGGGCGCCGGCTCGATTCCCCGCTCGATTCGGTGATCAAGCTGACGAACGCAGCCGGCAAGTTGATCGCGTTCAGCGACGATCGCGAAGATGTTATGGCCGGCCTGAACACGCATCACGCCGACTCGTATCTCATTCTCAAGCTCCCGGCCGACGGCCCCTATTTTGTGCACATCGGCGACACGGCGCAAAAAGGCGGTCCGGAATATGGATACAGATTGCGGGTGAGCGCGCCACAGCCGGATTTCGAACTGCGGGTTGTCCCCTCGAGCGTGAGCCTTCCGGCCAATTCCACCGCAGCGCTCAGTGTTTACGCGGTCCGCAAGGATGGATTCGCCGGGCCCATCAAAATCACGTTGAAAGATCCTCCGGCCGGTTTTTCGGCCGCACCCATTACGCTGACCGGAGGCCAGGCCGTCGGCCGGCTCACCTTGAAGTCGGGCGCAAAGAAGACGCCGGCCCCCGTCCGACTTTCGATCGTGGGCAGTGCGAAAGCCGGCGACGAGGAGCTTGTTCATGAGGCGATCGCGGCGGAGGATCGGATGCAGGCCTTCCTATGGCGGCATCTGGTTCCCGCGAACTCATTGCATGCGGTCGTCTACGATCGAAACTATCAGCCGCCCCTCAAGCGCATTCCACCATCGCGGCCTTCGCTGGCAGTCGTGCAGAGCACGGTGGCGGCGGTGGCGAATGCCGACTCCGTCCCCGCGCCGTCGGCGGCGCCCAATGCCACGGCGCCCGCCAAGCCCAAGTTCAGCAAGCAACAGATCGCCGGTCGCGTGCGGCAACTGAAGCTACTCTATGAGGAGGGTCTGCTGAGTGACGCGTTCTACGACACGAAGATGACCGAGTGCGAAGCGCCGCTGTAGGGCGCTTTTTCTCCGCGCCAGTAGCTGCCAGCCGAGTAGCTGCGAGCGCCAGCGAGTGGATGTTCGGTCGTGCTGCGAAAGCCAGCGCGTGATGTTCAGGATCGTACCCGTGACCGCCAGCGAGTGGCATTCGCTTCGTGGCTATGGGCGCCAGCGAGTGGATACTAGCGGGCAACCCACCCGTGGTTTGAAGTCGCATGGGCGTCCCGCCATACCTATATACACAACTCGCGCCATGTTGCGCTGAACTTGGGCGGGACGCCACTGGTATACCCACGACAAACATGGGCGAGACGCCCAGCCACTCCAAACCCACGGGCGGGACGCCCGTGCCACTTCAAACCCACGGGCGGGACGCCTGTGCCACTTCAAACCCACGGGCGGGACGCCCGTGCCACCTCGAACCATCGGGCGGGAGGCCAGTGTCTGATTCAATTCGGTGTGCAGGCCGTGCCCGGCGTGGCATGGGCGTCTCGCCCATGTTCCGGATCCTACTGGGCGTCCCGCCCATGGCGCGACTTGTGTATAAAGATATGGCGTCCCGCCCATGTTCCGGGTTCGACCATCCCGTTCCGTACTGCGGCGTTGCAGCAACATGCACTTGGGCGGGGCGCCCACAGTGCGCCCGAAAAAGGAAAACATCGGCGGGACGCCGATGCCACGCCGGGCACCGGCTGCACACCTGAATGAAATCGCGGCGGCAACCTGAGTTCCCGATCTCCACGGCAAGCGGAGCGACTCCCTGATCTCAGCCCTTCTTCTTCTTCTTCTTACCCTTCGATTCCGACGTCGACTTCTCCTTCGTCGCATCGGCATCCGGCGCGTTCCGGGGCTGGCGCGAGGGCGCACGCAACTCGGTCGCGAGCCCCTCGTCACGCTGCTGCGTCATCCAGCCGTCGAGCTCGCGGGCGAGTCGCGCCTTGACCGGCGCAAGGTCCGGATTGGCGGCGAGATTCGTCTGTTCGTACGGATCGGATTGCAGATCGTAGAGTTCCTCCGCCGGTCGCCGGTAAAGCCACTGCAGCCGCGCCGCCAGCCTCGGATCCTTCCTGGCGTCCTCCTTCCACGATTCGATCAAATCACCCGTGTGAATTCCGCCAATCGTGTACGTGTTTTCGGGCGCAAGATTGCGGATGTACTTGTAGCGCGTGTCCCGGACTCCACGAATCGGATACGGCTCCTTGTAGCCGTTGATTCCCACCGTGGTGGATTGACCGAAGATGTAGTCGCGCGCCTTCGCCCGCGGGTTGCTCAGGACGTCGAGAAAGCTGCGCCCATCGAAACCACGCGCACCTGATGCGTCGGGACAACCGGTATCAATCGTGGTGGGATTGATGCCGGCGGCCGCGAGAAACGTGGGGGCAACATCGACATATTGCACGAGCGCGTCACTCGAGGTGCCCGGCGCGATGTGACCCGGCCAGCGCGCGAACGTCGCGACCCGGATTCCATTTTCATACAGCGACCACTTTCCCACTCCGCCAAACGAAGCCCCCTGCTCGCTAAGGAAGAGGACGAAGGTGCGCTCGCGGTGACCGGCCGTATCAACATGCCCGAGGATCGCACCCACCTGGATGTCGAGCTGAGTAATCTCGGCGTAGTAGGCGGCGAGGGTCTCACGCGTGGTGGCGTTGTCGTGAAGCTGGGGCGGAACCGTGAGTTTCTTGGGATCGTAAAGGCCCTTGGGGCCACGCGTGTGCGGACCATGCGGGTCATGCGAGGCAAACACCGCAAACCAGGGCTGCGCCGCATCGCGCTGGATGAACGTGCCGAATGCGGCCGCATCATCCGGGTCGCTCGAGATGACTTCATAGGGGAAAGACTCGCGCGGGCTGATATGCGTTTTCCCGTGCAGCCCGACGCGGTATCCGGCGGCTTTCAAATGCGTGAAAAGACTCTTCGTCTCCGGATCGACCATCGTGTGGTTCGGATACGCGCCGCTTCTCACCGGATATAGTCCCGTATAGAGTGCATGCCGGGCCGGAGAACAGCAGGACGCCGGCGTGTACATGCCGCCGAGCGACAAACTCTCGGACCGCAACCGATCGATGTTCGGGGTCTTCACGTCGGGATTGCCCGTGCAGCCGAGGTCGGACCAGGTGAGATCGTCGGCGATGAGAATGAGAAAATTAGGTCGCACCGGAGTGGAAGCGGCGGCCGCGAGAGCAAACGGGATCAGCGAGAGGACGCTGGTGGCGAAGCGCAGTAGTACGGGAGGCATGGAAGTTGGATGCGGTCGGGCAGACCGTTCACGATGACAAGGGATGCACGGGATAAAGTTGAAGATAAAACACGTGTCACCGGAAAGTCACGGGAGCTTTCGCGACATGCAATCCCAGGCGGAACGCCTGAGTAAGATCCTCGCTCTATCTGTGCTTATCCGTTCACAATGCCTGAGCACGCTGTCCTGCTGCGAGCATGGTCATGTGTCGAGTTTGGTCGGTACGCTCTGTTTCCAGGCAGCAAAGTTGGCCAACCGAGGCAAAGGCAGGAAAATGACGGGCAGGAATATTTCAGGAAATGTTCCTGCCCAAAATCCTCCTGCCTCTTCCGGATCCGCCGGGCAGGTCTCACGCGAAAATCCCGAAGCCGCGAATCAATCCTGTCGTGTTCGCGGTCGTCGGGTGAACCGAGCAGCGCAGAATGGATCATCCACCGGCGGCTTTGTCGGGAATAACCAATAATAATCAATAACCAACGCTCCACTTCGCGAGCTTCGTGGCTTCGCGTGAGCCATGCCTTGGTCGGTGGATTGAGTGGCGAGCATCCATTCGCGTTATGACTTGGGTTGGCGGCTCCCCGGTTGCGGCTGCGCCGCGTTGTGCAATCTGTGGCGGAACGAATCGGTGGCAGGACCTGGCGAGAAATCCCTCTCACTCTAAGTCCGGATCGATGACGCTGAACAGGTGCGCCAGCCGGTCGGATTCGCCGAAAAACATTTCGCCGCGCACGCCGGGGACGATGGCATCGCACCGGTGGCACATCCAATAACGCGGCTCGCTGCTCACCTGCAAAATGCCGATTTCGTGAATCGCGCCCGTGCGGGGAACAGCCACGAACGCTTCGCCGATGCCATCATCCTCACCGTAAAAGCCGAAAAGCCGCCCCCGGCGATCCCAGGCGAGTGCCCGCACCTTCCAGCGGTGCGGGAGTTTGAAAGTCACGCGCCGCAATGGGTCCGCGCAGTCCACGCTTTCCAACCGGCCATCGGTCGTGCCAATCGCAACGCATTCGCCCGCGCCGTCCACCGCCAGGCACGACGGCTCCCCTGCCAGTTCGGGAAACGTCCTGCAGATCACGATTTCCCCGCGTTCGCCGGCGGCGAGCAACAAGCCATTTCCGTGGCGAGTGACGGCAAACAACCGCGCTCCACCCACCGCAAGCAGCGCGGGCCGCATGAGGGCCGCGCCGAGATTCACCGGGCGCGACGCGCCGTCGTATCCCACCCGCACAAGCTGGCCATCTTCCCGTGTGCTGACGAACTCGTCCCACTCGGGCCAATAGGTCAGGTTTTCAAAATCGGCCGACGTCCGTGCGATGTTCGCCAGGGGCTGGAATGGGCAGGCCGGCCAGGCAACCGGTGGACCGGCCGGCAGGCTGTGATATGTCGCAACGGAATGGCCCAATTCGGCCCCGGGCGAAAACGCCGCCAGCGACAACCGCGAGGCGCTCTCGGTGGCGATCAGCAACCGGCCGCGCCGGACATCGTGGAACAGTTTCGCCCGCGCCGTGATCACCGGCGTGATTCGCCCAAGATCCCAGGGATGAACCTCGTGGTTTTCCGTGAATCGAGCTTGCTGATACGGCCGGAACGAGAAGAGGTGGGCCGCCCGGCCCGTGGTCACGCCGTAGACGGTTTCGCCGATGAGACAGAACGCGGCGATCGCCGTTTCACCAGGCCCGATCACCCGATCCTCGCCGGGCCAGCCCAGCGCGTGCATGCGGACATGCCCGCGCCGCATGAACGGCAGCGGGCCCGCGCCCTCGACACTCACGCCGAAAGGCCGGCTGCGCACGAAGGCGACGTGCCGCGCCAAGGGTGCCGGGTCGGGGGCTGTGACGCCGCCCGGTAGCGACGGCAGGTTCACCCGCCAGAGCCGCAACGGCGGGGCGGTCTGTTGAAGACCAAAAAAAACCGCCCGCGCCTGCGGCACCGCCAGGGCGCATTGCGGGATCCATGCGGGGGTCCCATCCTGCGGATCGATAAATCGTCCGCCGTCGGTCGCCCGCCGCTCGCGCAGGTCATATTGGACCAGCGTGGGTACCGGCTGCTCATCCGCATAAATTCCGTCGCCCCCGAATGCGATCAGCAGCGTATGGAGATCGATCGCCACCATCGCCTTCGCCGGCGGCAGCTCGGGATATGTGTATCCAGGATTCCCCTCCCGGCCCAAGATGGCCCCGAAATCGTCCATCGTGCCAGCGCGCGGGTCCAAGCCAAAGAGGCGCATGCCCTTGTTGCCGAAACCATACAGCACGCCGTTGAGCCCCCGCGTCATCCGTCGGATGTAGTTTCCATTCGACCGCCGCCCCGGAGCCAGCGGCACGAACAGGTTCGTCTCCTCCACCCGATCCTCCTGGCGGGAGTAGCGCAGGATCCGACCGCGATCGTCCGAACTGTACACGTCACCCTGCTCGTCCACTTCCAGCCCAAACGAGTTTTCCTGTCCCATGCGCCCGAGATCGTGCAGCTCGCGGGCGGCGTAGTCATAGCGGAAGAGATGATTTCGCGGATACGAGAGGAAATAATACTGTTGATTCCGTTCATCCAGGCACGAGATGCGGGCGCCTTCGCCACGGGCGAGCCGGCCATGATTGATCACCCCGTCGCCGCGGGGATCGTATTCAAGAAGGAAACACCCGCTGTATTTACCCCGAAAAGCCGCAATCGGCTCGAAACTGGACTGCCCCGCGCCGGGGGCGGTGAAATGAGTCGCCGCAAATACCCGTCCCTTCCGCGTGGAACTCAGCGCCAGATGAATCTTGCTGTGTGGCATCAGTCCCGAGGCCGGGTCGAAGCCCGTCGCTTGTTCCACATCGATGACCACGCGAAATCGACGCGTGACGATGTCGAACGCATACACCACCGCGCATAGACCGGGAGAAAACTCGTTGCTCGCCGCCAGATAGATTTCGTTGCCGGCGCCGGCGGCGAGGCCGTAGACGACGTCGTGGCCCTCGGCGCACGGAATGGGAAACGTCTCGATGGAAGTTTTGCCGGCCAGACCAGCCGTCCTCGCCGCTTCATCGATTGGGTTGATTTCGCGGTTCATGATCGGTGCGGGGCAACGGACGCGCCCATCAGCGCTTCAGCGGCCGGGAGACTTGAATCACGTAAGCCTTCTTCGGCTCCAGGTCGAGCGAGACGACACCGCCATCGCGAAGCGTCACCGCGGTGCGGCGTCCAATCTCGGTCACGGCGACGCCGCCATCGGAAAATCCGAGGGCGACCAAATCGAGCGTCAGCGTGCAGGGCTTCCGCGCGGAACGGGAATTTCGAGCGAGCGGTTCGGCTCCGGCGAGACCGTCTATTTCACGCTCTACAACAACTCGGATCAGTGCCGTGGCGTAACTCACCGGTTCCCATCCCGCCCGCGAAAGCGTTCGGGCCAGGGGCACGTACCAATCGAGCAATTTCTTGTCCCGCAGATACCCGTCCGGATGATCCTCGTACCGAACCCCGGTGAAGAAATTCTTCGTGTTGCTGGCAAAGAGGCCAAAGCAGAGCGACAGGTTGATGAAATCCTCGACGCGGCCGGCATCCTCCCACCGGTAGTTGAGGAATGCATACAGCTTCGGCCCCAGGTGCACGCGCACATCTTCGCAACGCTCCACCGTGGCGTGGACGCCCGCTTCCGAACTCGCCGCATCCAGCAAGGCGGCGCAGAAAAAGCGGCCCAGTTTGGCGCCCGGGCGGTAATGCTCGGGCGCGGCATTGGCCGCGGTGTACTCGGTGAACTGCGGGTCGACGGTCTGGCGTTCGGTGCGCGCGGCGGGCGCACGGCGCGAGGCATACGCATAGACGCCGTTGCCGAGGATGAAGCGATTCCGCGCCCGCATCCGGGCGCGCAGTGTCTCGAGGTATTCGTAATGCGAAATCGTATTCTGCAGGGCCACGCGGCCACTCGCGTCGACCGTCAGCGGATAGCGGGCATACGCGAAATGATCCGCCCGGTAGTTCAGCACCGCCGGCCAGTTCGCCCCCAGCGAATCGACAAAAACGCCGTCGTATCCAGGAAAGTCATTCATCCACTTCTCCTGCAACGCGAGCGCGTACGCCCCGGTTGACTGGCGCCCTTGATCCGCGAAGAGCTCCGGATTGGGGTTGATCTTGAACGTCACGGAATTTCCACCCCATTCCGTCTTCCGGATGACGAGCGCGTAACGGCCGTCGACGTTGCGACAGGCCGAGGTATCCACCTCCGCCTTCAGGTGAATGTCGCCCTGGCTCGCCGCGCTCTCCTTCGTCAACGCGTGTCCGACAGGGCCCGCCACCGTCCAGGCATCATATACCGATACCGCGGCGTCGTAGTCAGCCGGCAGCGCCGGCAGGTATTTGATCTCCCGCTGGCCTACGATCATGTAGGGAAACGTGGCGATGCCATGCTGGTCATCGCGGTCGATGGCGGCCGCGAGTTTGGCCGGCCCCCACTGCGGCTCGACCTCGTCGATGCCATACTGCTCCACGTTGGGCGGGACGCGATCCTCCATCTGAAACATCATCAGCCCGTCGCTTTTCAACCGCGGCGCATAGTAGTCGGGGAAAAAACGATAATAGCGGCTGAGCGCGCTGCGAAATCCCCAGGCCGGATCGACGGCGTAGATCATGAACACGCGCGCGTACTCCGGCGTGACGGAACTGTAACGCATGAACACCGGCTTTACATTCGTGATATTCCGCGCGGTGCCGAACAACGACAGCCGCTTGGACACCTGATAGGTCAGGCTCAGATCCAGCGTCGTGCGCGGCTTCCAGTAGGTATAGCCATCGGGACCCGATGCCGGGTTGGGCAGCAGCTTCTGTTCGCCGCGGTGACTCCAGTTCATCATCATGGTGATCGGTGAACGGCTGTAGTTGACGCCCCAGTTCGCCGCGAACGGCATGAAACCGGTGAAGTTTGCGCCCTGATTCCCCTCGAGCCGCAGCTTCGTCGCGTTGGCAAATACGCTGAGCGCACGCCCCCAACTACCCAGCGGCAGCAGCGAGTGGCGCACGCTCGCCTCGCCTCCGGTGACCCGCGCGTCACCGGAGTTGAACGAAGTGGTGAGCGTCCACCCAACGTATTCGCTACTCAGCCCCAGCGCCTGCAAATCCGCCGCCGTCGCGCTTTTTACCACGCTGCCGAAGAAATCCTGAATATCCTTCAGGAACACACTCGCGCTGAACACGCCGCCCAGCCGCGTGTAATATTCCAGCGATACGTCGTAGTTGTCGGCCGTCCACGGCTTCAACCCCGGATTGCGCACGGAGATGGTTCCGCCAATCGCCGAAGGGTCTCCATCCACATCGTCGAACTCGTTGATGTTCGAGTTGGGAATGACGGAGTCGAAATCCGGCCGTCCATACGTCTTCGCGTACGCCGCACGGACCAGGAATGGTTCGGCCACGGTGTATGTGAAATGCAGACTGGGATAATATCCGTCATAACGGCCGGTGAATTCTGATCCGTCGCGGTGAAACCCGCGACGCACAGCCGCACCCACGCGGCGTCCGCCCGCTCGGACGGCGGCACGGCGAACCACTCGCGCAACGGCTGCATGTCGTGCGCCACGCCCAGCTCGTGAAAGCCACCGGCATGACACTGGGTCATGCAAAACACCACGCGGCCCTGCCCCAGCCCCTCGGCCAGCACCCGGCGCAGCTCGGACACCCCGAGCACTTCCCGGGCGTCGGTGAACCAGCCGGTCGAGCGGCGGCGCCCGCGTTTGAGCTGCCAGAGGATGATCGCGCTTTCGCGATTCTCGCCCTTCCCCGCCAGCTCGCCGTGGTCACCAACAAACAAATACAGCGTGCCGCCGCCCTGCACGGCCGGCAGGATTTCTTCCCGCAGCGCGCGCAGGACGACGTCGCGCGTGGCCGGCCGGTTGTTTTTCAACACGCCGGGCACCCAGGATTGAAGGACCCGTCCATCGCGCTCGAATTCCCGGCGCGTGTCCGCGAGCAGCGGTGGGGCGCCCTCACGATTGCCGATGCCAGAGAAGATCCAGGTGGAATCCGGCGGGCACTCCCGCTCGAAAAAGCCGGCGATCGCCCGCGCCTGAACGTATTGCGAATAGTTGTTCGTGAAAGGATCCCCGCCGCCCGAAAGCAGATATAGACATCGCGTGGCGGCACCGCGGCCCGCGGCTTCGTGACGGGTCGGCTCGTCGCCGCACCGGGCGCGCCGGCCGATGGGATGTTGGCCGGGTACGAACATCCGAAGAGCCCAAGAAGCGCCGGGAGCAGAAACAGAGTGGGTATGCAGCGGGCCACGCGAAAACCGCCAGTCGAGCCGTGCCGGCGTGCCGGCGCAATCCTTGGATTCGTGGCGGCGAGCGCCAGCGAGTGGATGGGCAGCCGGTTATTGGTTATTGGTTATTGGTTATTGGTTATCTGTTATCAGTTGTCCGAGCTGCGCCGCGTCGCCGACCGGCGGCTTGGTCTGCCTTCAAACCACTCTGCGAAATCTGCGGTCAAACTCTGCCGAGTGGTTGCGGCCATCCACTCGCTGGCGCTCGCAGCCACCAAATAACGGATAACCAATAACCGATAACCAATATACCTCCCCATTTGCGCCGCGCCGGATTTCACCCACTTTCGAATTCGACATGCTCTTCCGCCAACTGCCGCTCGCCCGTCTCCTGCCGGCCATTGCGCTGCTCTCCTCCTTGGCCTCCGGCGCGATGCCGGGTGGCGGCCATGTCAAGGCGTCGCTCGTCGCAGCCGACACGTCCGTCCAAGCCGGCCGACCGCTCACCGTGGCGCTGCGACTCGCCCACGATGCCAAATGGCATACGTATTGGGTTCAACCCGGCACCGGACTCGCGACGGAAATCAAATGGACGCTCCCTCCAGGCTGGAAGGCAGGAGAAATCCAATGGCCGGCGCCGCATCTCCTGAAGGATCGCAGTGGCAATATCGTCGGCAACGGCTACGAGAAGGAACTATTGCTCCCCGTCACGTTGACGCCCCCCGCCGATTTGCCGATGGCCGGACAGATTGAGTTGAAGGCCGGCGTCGAATGGCTCGAGTGCGAGGAGGTCTGCGTGCCCGGCAATGCCGATGTCGCGCTCAAGCTGCCCGTGTCGAGCACCTCGCCGCAGGCGGACGCCAGTTGGGGCGAAAAAATCCGCGCCACGATTGCCGGGCTGCCGCGAGAGATCACCGAGTGGAAAGTCACCGCAGCGCGTGATGCGAAAACCATCGTGTTGAAAGTGACACCGTCCAGCGGCGGCGCGCACACGCCAAAGAACCTGCATTTTTTTTCCGAGGACAACCTGATTAGCTACGACGTGCCCCAGACGGCTTCTGCCGACGGTCGCGGCGGGTTCACAATCACCCTGAAGGTCGCCCCCGAGGGACCACCCGACGCCCCCCGGCTGGTCGGCGTACTGACTTCGGAGAACGGCTGGCTGTCCGGCGGCAACCTGCGCGGACTGAGCGTGAACGTGCCCTTCGAAAAGCTCGCGCCTGGTGCGACGGGCGCGGGCGCGAACGCCGCCACCGCCAGCGGGAGTTCGCCCGGCACGTCCGGCGGTAGTGGATTGCCGGGTACGCTGCTGCTCGCCTTCATCGGCGGGCTGATCCTGAACCTGATGCC
>JBBRCR010000010.1:0-41932 GCA_038204695.1 Opitutales bacterium
CCAGTCAGCGCGGCCATCTCGGCCACCCAGGCGATCAGCCGGGCGTGCTGAACGTGAGGGGGAGGGTTGACTCTGGAGCGTTCGGTGACGGTCAGGTTCATCGGGTTTCCAATCGCTGAAGTGATGAAGACAGGTTTTGGACAAGGCCGGGGACGACCCAGCCTGCGCTTGCAGCGCTCAATTGCCAAGGCCTTCGCCAAATCCTGCGCTGCGCGCGGTAACCATGGCCACTGCGAAGCTCGCCTTCACATTGTGGAAGCAATGCAATCACAGCGTAACCACCCGCTCGCAGGGCCTGCCGCCACAAAGCGGCTGCGCCGTGACGGACGGCGCATACGAGGGGGAGCAGAGGCTGCCTTCACAAAGCCCGAGGCCAGTGACAAGCAGAACTGTGTTCAGACCCCTGCCAGCGCACGCTCAGACCGCGAGAGCGGCTCTCACGATTCAGGGGCCGGTCTCGGATAGTGAAATTTCGGCTCGACCAAGCTGCTGCGGACGCGGGTGGCGTATCATCATAGTGGATTAAGCTACGGCCAGCGCGCCGGTGTGATCGAACCCCTCGCGAAAGCCGGACAGCTGCGGGCGGTCGTGGCGACCCTTGGGCTGGCGGCGGGGATCAATTTTTCGCTGCGCTCGGTGCTCATCACCACGAACAGTTACCGGCTGGACGGATTTGAACGTGAAATCGCGCCGCACGAGCTCCTGCAGATGATCGGCCGCGCGGGGCGACGGGGGCTCGACGACGTCGGTTACGTGCTCGTAAGCAGCAGCACGCCACGCATGCGCCGCGCCGAGCCGCTCCGACTGAAGCGGGCGCCGGCGCTGCCGTGGGCGTTTTTTCTCCGCCAGCTGCGCACCGGTCGCGATGCGACCGAGATGGCGATGACGGAGTCGCATCGGTTCTTCAGCGACCAGCGCATGTTCCTGGGGGTGGACGTAACGGCCCAGGTGCGGGCGGAATCCGTGCCATGTGGTGAAATGACGGATACAGGTCGCGCGCGACTGGTCCGGCGCGAGCGCAATCCGTTTCCCGCCTGCCGCACGTGTGCCCATCGGGCCGCGTGCCTGGAACTCTCGCCGCAGCCGACGCTGTTCTGGCAGTGGCAGCGCACGGGCGTACTTGATCGCCAGTTGCGGCTGACCGTACGTGGCGAAATCGTTTCGTTTTTCCTGGGCCCGGAGGGCCTGGCGCTGGCGGCGGCGCTGGAGGATCGGCGCTATCCGCTCGATGACCTGCTGTTTGATGGGGCGAATCTTTTTGCGGATGACCGGTTTTCGGGCACGAATCCGCGGCGGCTCGGGCGACTGGCCGCCGCATGCGAACGAGCCTACCGCCGGCTCAGCATCGACGGGTGGCTGCATGAAGGCGTGCCGCTGCAATATGGCTCGGGTGCCAGTGAGTCCGTGCGTGCCCTGGTTGAGGAAGGCGCCCGCGCGCGGGAAATCATCGCGGAAATCGAAACAGCGGGACGCGGTGACCTCGATCGGTTGCTGACCGAATGGCGCAGCCTCTTGCGACAGGTTGCCGGGGCGGGTCCGCTGATGGGCGATGGCGCGCCGATGAATGGCCGCGACCACTTTATGGCCGAACGCTGGGATGAGCTTCGCGCGATGGCCAGGGCGCGGCTGAAGGAATCGCGGATCGAATCCCTGCCGGATTTGCCGCCGCTCACGATCGATCAGCGCCGCGTGATCAATCACACCGGGTTGCGCAATCCGCGGCCGGCACCGCCGGGCCGGCAGCAGCATGGCTTGCGGGCGCAACCGACGCGGAGCGCCGCGGGTTGAAGTGGGGGCCTGGCTGAAGCCCATGTAGTTGGCTGCGTGCGCCAGGGAGTGGATTTCACACCAGCCACTCGCGGGCGCTCGCAGCCACGAATCGGGCGGCTCGCCGCTGCAACTTTTCGCGTGCGCGATGCCACGCCGTCGCGCAGACATGAAAGTCGGTGAATCGCGCTCACACTCGCTCCGTGATATTCCTGGTGGCTGCAGCCTTATGCTGGAGCCTGGGCGGATTGCTGATCAAAGCGGTGGGGGCCGACTGGGCTTCCATGGCCGTCGCGGGCGGACGAGGCGGAATCGCCGCGGTGTTTCTCGTGCTCACCAACCGCAGGCTGCGGTTTCACTTTTCACGCGATCAAATCATCGGCGCGATCGGCTACGCGGCCTGCACGGTGACATTCTGCGTGGCGACGACACTGACCACGGCGGCGAACGCGATCCTCCTCCAATATACAGCCCCCATCTGGATCGCATTATTCGGCGCCTGGTTTCTGGGCGAACACGCGACCCGCGCCGATTGGGCAACGATCGTCATCGTGCTCGCGGGGATGACATTGTTCTTCGCCGACGGACTCGAACTCGCCAATGTGCTCGGCAACAGTCTCGCGGTGTTGAGCGGCATCTGGTTCGCGGGTATGACCATCGCGCTGCGGAAGCAGAAGGATAGCTCGCCCGTCGAATCGATTATTCTCGGCAACCTGCTGGCGTTTGGCGTCGGACTGCCGTGGATTGTCGGTGCTCCGAATCTGCCCGCGAGCGGCTGGCTGGCGTTGAGCTTGCTGGGCGTGGTGCAACTCGGCGTCTCCTACTGGCTATATGCGCGCGCGATCAAGCACGTGACGGCGCTGGAGGCGGTGCTTATTCCCGTGGTTGAACCGATTCTCAATCCGATCTGGGTGCTTCTCGCGCTGGGTGAAAAACCATCCCGCTTTGCATTTGCCGGAGGAGTCATCGTGCTCACCGCGGTCACCTGGCGCGCGCTCGCCTCGATTCGCGATCGCCGGGCCATGCCGGCGATGGTGCCATCGTGATGCGCATGAGCGCAGGCGCCGCGCCCTGGCTAACTGGGAAATTTCAAACCTTGTGCGCGCGTTTCGCCCGTAGCGCCAGTCTCCGACTGGCGGAACGCCGGTCAAAGACCGGCGCCACTCCCGGCGGCTGCCCCAGCGTGTGGGTTGTTCTCATAGGAGCTGTGAAATTTCCCGGCTAAATGTGCGATTGCAAGGCGGCTCGTGGTAGCGCCGTGTCTTTGACCGGCGTCTTCGGCCGCTCGCTTGAAAATAGCGCTCGGCTTTCGTGGTGGCTACCATTGTAAGTGACCGCCGATCGGATACACCGCGCCACCGCCGCCGGGGCAGCTCGGTAACAGCGTGCGACGATCATTAATCTTTGGGCAGCGGCTTCAGTTGGAGCACGATATTGGCCGCCGTGATCAATGCGCCGCCGACCAGAAGCGTCCACGTGGCTTTCTCGTTCGGATAATCAATTCCCGCCCACGCTGAGAATGCGGCCGGCAGAAAGGCCGCCATGATGGACGCGAAGATCGGCTCGATGCAGTAGAGCAGCCCCGCTTCGGTGGCGGTGATCTTCGGTTGAAAGGTGTTCATCAGCATGAACGCGCCGATGGTGCAGAACACGGTGAGCAGCAGAGTGAGACCGAGCCACGGCGCGAAGGTCCACGGCAGGAGCAGCGCCGACGGCTCCGGGGCCGTGGCAAATGCCAGGCTCCAGAGCAGCAGCGCCTGCACTGCGAACAAAACCAGGGTGATCTTCTCCGGCCGGTTCGCGGCGAATTCCTTTTTCTCGAGCCAAAGGATCTGCCCCATGAAAAAAAACGAGCTGAGCAGCGTTTCCCATTCGCCGCGGCCAAAATGCATTTTCTGCCAGTCGAAGCGGCCAAGAATCCACACCCCGGCCAGCACGAGGGCGCAACACACCCAAACGCGCGCTCCTGGATTTCGGCGCGTCCGCCACCCGATCCAAACGGGGATCAGAATCGCGTAGAACTGGCTGAGGAACGCGGAGGTGCTCGCCTCCGTGAATTGGAGGGCATCGTTCTGCAACAGCATGCCACCTGTCGCGAACAGCCCGATGACAACGCCCTGCTTCCACTCGAGCCGCGTCATCCGCCAAAAACCAATCGGCCGCCAGGCAATCAACAACACGATGGCCAGAACAAAGCGCGGCGCGATCGCATAGATGGCGAGAAACCACGTGCCGGCGTGCGGAAACATCTGTGCGTGCAGCAGCGCAATCGCTTTGATCAGCGGGAAACTCAGACCCCAGAACAGCGTCGCCAGCAGGAGCATCGCCACGGCTCGCGAATGCTGGGACTGGGAAGACGGGGAAGACTTGGAAGACATGGAAGACTTGGAAGACTGGGAAGATTGGGAAGATTGGGAAGAACCGGGAAATTGGAAATACATGAGGGCCGCCCTCGCACGCGCGACAGGCTCCACCTTGTGCTGCTGAAATATCCGGTGTTGGTTGTTGGGTCTCACCCGTCTTACACGTCTCACACGTCTTACCCTCTTCCACGTCTTCACTCCGTGTCTTCACTTTCGTCTGCTCTCTTGATGGTGTCACTCGCCGCCAACGGCGGTCTTCTGGCCGTGTTGGCGTTAAAGCCATCACTCGCACCACCGTCGTGGCGCCAGTATTTCGAGCCGGCCCGCGCTACTCACGAACTCACGTCGGAGCCGGAAACACGCCCCCCGGCGCCTTCGGCAACGGCCAGCCCTGACGCGAAGCAGGGCGGCTCAACGCCGTCATTCGCAGGGCTGTGGGCGGCGTTGCGGAGCGACGATTTGCCCACCTTCGTGGCCCGGCTGCGGGCGGCGGGTTTCTCGCGCCCCGTCGTCCGCTCGATCGTCAACGCGCGGCTCGAGGAGAAATTCACGGCCCGGTTCGCCGAAGTCATGGCGCCGTATAATAATATTCCGTACTGGCGGCCCGATCCAACGAGCGGAATGACGGCAGGCTTTTATGAACAGTATAATCAGTTGTATCGGGAGCGCAGCCGGGCCCTCCGCGAACTGCTCGGCGCCGACGCGGATGATGGCGGCAATCCCACCACGTCGCAGCGCCGGCAGTATGGCGACCTGAGCCAGGCTAAAATCGATCTGGTCCAGCGCATCGCCGACGACTACGCGGAGATGAGTTCGCAAGTCCGGGCCGCCATGCAGGACGTCGCGCTGCCGGAGGATGGCGACAAGCTGGCGCTGCTGGAGCGCGAGAAACGCGCTGATCTCGCCGCGGTGTTGAGTCCCGCTGAACTGGAGGCGTACGAGAGGCGCACGTCTCCCATCACGATGCGGCTGCGCTCCGGACTCACGATCATGGATGCAACCGAGGAGGAGTTCGGGACAATTTACCGGATCCAGACGGGCTTTCAGGAGATCCTTTATCCCGAGGGCGGCATGTTCACGCCCGATGGGTCGACCCGGCGCCTCGAGGCGCAAAGGCAGCAGGGCGAGAGGTTGAAGGTGGCGCTGGGCGAGGCGCGGAACGCGGATTACGTGCGGGCCAGCAACCGCGAATATCAGCAGCTCCACCGCATCGCGCAAAGGGAGAACGTGCCGCTCGACGCGACGCAGCGTGCCTTCGCCCTGCGGGACAGCGTCGCGCAGGAATCGATGCGCATCGCCGGTAACCAATCAATTGATACAGAGGCAAAGCACGCCGCGCTGAAGCAGCTCGCGCAGAACACCCGGCTCCAGCTGACGGGGCTGCTTGGGCCGGCGGCGGGAGCGGCCTATGCGCAAGCGGCGCGCTGGCTCGGTTATGTGGAGAATGGCTCGGCCGTGAGCATCGATGTGGCGGGGAACGTCACATTCCGCCGCGCAACCATGCCGGGAAATTGAACGGCTATGAAGTTCGCCCGCCACGTCCTGCTCTTCGCCTCGGTGCTGCTCAACTTCGCGCTGCTGGTGCTTCTGCTGATGGGTCTCGCGCGCGAACCGGCAACCGCGGTGCGCGCCGTTTCAGCGCCGCGGATCGCGCCTCCCGTTTCCCCGCCTGCCTACGATGCGAACACGTGGAGTTCCCTGCAGACAACGGACCGGCCCGCGCTGGTGGCGCGCCTGCGCGAAGCCGGTTTTCCGCCCGCCGTGGTGCGGGCCATCATACAGGCGCAGCTGGAGGATGAATACCGGGAGCGGCGCCGGGCGCTGGAGCCGAATGCCGGGGCCGGACCCTATTGGAAAAATGAGAACCTCGATCCGAAGGCGGAGATGGCCCTGCGCGAGTTCTCCCGCGAAAAACAAAAACGGCTGCGAGAGCTGCTCGGGCCGGAAGCCGAATACCAGGATCCATTGAGCCGGATGCGGCAGGACCGTCACCTTTCGTTCCTGCCCGCGGAGAAGGCCGAACAGGTGCGCCAGGTGATGCGGGAGTTCGAAATGCTCCGTCGTGACACCTATATGAATACAGTGGGCGGCATGATGGGAACGGCGGAGCGGGAAATGATATCGGCCCTGGAGAAACGGCAGAATGCGGAAATCGCGCGGCGGCTGAGCCCCGCCGAATTTGCCGAGTACGAACTGCGCGGCAGCAACACGGCCAAGCTGCTGCGCAGCCGGCTTCCAGCTTTCGACGCGACGGAAGACGAGTTCCGGATGATGTTCCGGATTGCGCAGCAATATGATGATATCGCCGGGCCGACGGCAGGGATGCCAGGGGTGGAGGATTCCCGGCGTCGCCGCGATGCCCAACGGCAGATGGACGAGCTGATCAAGGCCACGCTCGGTCCGGTGCGCGCGGCGGAATATGCACGGGCCTCGAATTTTGAATACACGCGCACGAGCCAGCTCGTGGCACGGCTGGAGTTGCCGCCGGAAACCACGAACCGGCTGTGGAACGTGCAGCAGGAATACCAGAAGCGAGCGCAGGCGGTGTATGCCGATCGCGCGCTCGCGCCGGAGGAACGCAACCGGCAGCTCGCCGGGTTGGTGGTCGAAGCAACCGGCAAGCTCGAGCCGCTGCTGGGCAGCGAGCGAGCGCTGGCTGCGTATCGACAAAACACCTACTGGATGCATGGTCTGATTCCTCCGCCGCCCCCGCCGGGGCGCTGAGCCGTGGCGGCGAGCGCCAGCAAGTGGATCGGGTCTTCTCCGTCTTCCCAGTCTTCCATGTCTTCCATGTCTTCCATGTCTTCCATGTCTTCCATGTCTTCCATGTCTTCCATGTCTTCCATGTCTTCCCAGTCTTCTCCGTCTTCCATGTCTTCCCGCCCTCGCCGGCGCCCGCATCCGCCCCAAAAAAAGCCGCCCCGAGCGAACTCGGGGCGGCAGAGAAAAAGGAAACGTGATCGTGCTTAGGAGAGATTATTCGAGACGAGCTTCGTCATCTCGAACATCGACACCTTCGCCTTGCCACCGAACACGGCCTTCAGCTTGTCGTCCGCATTGATCTGCGTCCGCACCTTCTTGTCCTGGAGACCGTTCTTCTTGATGTAGGCCCAGAGCTTCTTGGTGAGCTCCGTGCGCGGCAGCGGAGAAGAGCCAACGACAGCGGCGAGCTTTTCGTTCGGCTGAACCGGTTTCATGAACGCGGCATTCGGTTTACGTGCTGTTTTTTTAGCCATAATGTTATTTGGGTTTGGAATACTTTCCCTCGAAAACAAAGCTCTTCTAGAGGTAAATTCACGCGTTTGCATAGGAAAATCTTCAACTTTGTAGAGGGAGAATCGCGCGCCGCGCCGGTGTAAGTTGACCAAATTGCCGCGTCCGGGCGAACCGACCCGATTCAAAGAGCCCGTGGTGGCGCCCTTTCTATGAGTCGCCAAACGGACTCGATCCTCCCCGCAGACCCGCCTTCGCGCGCCAGATGTCAGGGCGAGACCGGCCGCAAAAAGCCTCAGGTGCTCTCGTCCACCTGAACAAATTGTCGGTAAAGCGCGGCATACTGGCCGCCGAGCACGAGGAGTTCCTGGTGGGTTCCCCGCTCGATAATCCGGCCCTGGTCCAGCACCAAAACCAGATTGGCGTGGCGAATGGTGCTCAGCCGGTGCGCCACGACAAAACTCGTGCGCTCGCGCAACAAGTGAAGCAGCGCCTGCTGCAATCGCGCTTCCGTCATCGCGTCGATCGCACTCGTCGCCTCATCGAGTATCACCAGCCGCGGCTCCGCCAGCATCGCGCGGGTGAAGCAGACCAGTTGCCTCTGCCCGGCGGACAGGGCGGCGCCGCGTTCGCCCACGTCCGTGTGCAAGCCCCGGGGCAGCGCCTCGAGCAAATCAAGACAGTCGAGCTGCCGGGCCGCCTTGCGGGCGTCCTCCTCCGTCGCGCCGGGTTTCGCGAGCCGGATGTTTTCCAGCACGGTGCCGCTGAAGAGAAAATTCTGTTGCTGGACGACGCCCATCTGGCGATGGAGCGAGAGGCTCGTCACGGAACGAATCTCACGTCCATCGAGCCGGATTTCACCGGCGGTCGGCAGGTAGAATTTCGAAGCGAGATTGATGATCGAGCTCTTGCCGCTACCCGTGTGGCCGACCAGTGCAATCGTCTGCCCGGGCTCCGCGGAAAACGTCACATGGTGCAACACGAGCCGGGCGGGATCGTATCCAAATGAGACGTCGCGAAATTCAATCCGCATGCCGTTGCGCAGATCGCGCTGAACATTTCGCGTTTCGCTTTTCCGCTCCTCGGGGCGCCTCGGATCGGGGAGCGCGACGGCATCGGCGGCCTCCTCCCAATCCGGTGGGGCATCGATCAGCCGGAAAACGCGCTCCGCGCCCGCCATCGCGATCAGCGCCTGGTTGTACTGGTTTCCGATCGCGGCAATGGGGGAAAAGAACTGGTTGGCCAGCAGGAAAAACGTGATCAGGTCGCCCACCTGCATTTGTTCGTGAAACACGCGCCAGCCGCCGAACATGAGCAACGTGGCCACGAAAAACTGGCTGTTCAGCTCGAGGAGCGGCAGGAGGATCGCCGAGGTCCGCGCGAGCGCGATGCTGTAGCGCGAATGATCGGCCAGCAGGTGTCGGAACAAACCGGCATTTGTTTCCTGGCGAACAAACCCCTGCGTCACGCGAATCCCGTTCACCGACTCGGCCAGCGTCGCGGTGATCCGGCTGAAGCTGTCGCTCGCCGCTCGCGAGAACTGGCTGAGGCGCCCGCGGAAATGGCGATTGATGACCCAGAGAATCGGCGCGAGTCCCAGCACGACCAGGAACAGCACCCAATCGGACCAGGCCATGACGACGGCGGCGAAGAGCATCTGCCCGGTTTGAATCGCACTCACAAACAGCACGTCCTGGATGCCGACGCGCAACGCCTCCACGTCGCTGGTCAGCCGCCCGATGATGCGGCCGAGTTTCACGCGGTGAAAAAAGCTCATCGGCTGGCGCTGCACGCGGGCGAAGATTTGCGCGCGCAGGCCGTTGACCACCGTCTCGCCGATTTCCAGCGCGTAGCGCTGGCGGAAGTGAAACAGCCCGTCGGTCGAGAGCGCGAGCAGGGCATAACCGCCGACGCCCAGGACGAGAGCCGCGGGATCGCCGCGGGTAATCGGCCCGTTGATGATCAACGACGTGATCCACGCGAGCGCGGGCAATTGCGCGGAGCGGATCACGGTGAGGGCGGAAAGCACCGTGACTTTTCGTTTTACCGGAGCGGCATAAGTGAAGAGCCGCCGGATCAATGACCATTCGAGCGGTTTTTGGATTTCTTCTTCATCCTCATCATCACGGATGCGGCGAATAAGGCCCACCTCGCGGGCGGCAAAGAGGGCGGAGGGCATCTTTTTCATCGGGCGCCCCCCGGCGGGCCGGACTGCTGCAATTCCCGCGCGTCGACCAGTTGCAGGCTGGCCACATGCTGATACGGGCCAAACTCGCGCATCAGCTGCGCGTGCGTACCCCGCTGCACGATCCGCCCGTTTTCCATCACAATGATGAAATCGGCGCGACGCAGCGTGCTCAACCGGTGCGCCACGATGAACGTCGTGCGGCCCGCAATCGCCCGATCCAGAGCCTCGAAAATTTCCTCCTCCGTCTCGCTGTCGATCGCGGCGGTCGGATCGTCGAGCAGCAGAATGGCGGGCTCGAGCAAGACGGCCCGCGCGATGGCGAGCCGCTGACGTTGTCCGCCCGACAGACTGTTGCCGCTTTCGCCCAGCACCGTGTCATAGCCCTTCGGCAGCGCCATGATGAAGTCATGCGCAGCCGCGATGCGCGCCGCCTTCTCGATCTGCGCCGGAGTGGCGTCCGGGTGCCCAAACGCGATGTTGGCCGCGACCGTGTTCGAGAAGAGAAAGCTCTCCTGGAACACGAGCCCGATGTTGCGTCGCAAATCGTCCAGGTCGAGCCGGCGCGCGTCGATGCCATCGATGAGCACCCGGCCCGCGGTCGGATCAAAAAAACGCGGCACCAGGCTCATCAGCACACTCTTGCCCGCCCCCGTCGCGCCGAGGATGGCGACACACTCGCCGGAACGCACCTGCAGATCGATGTCGCGCACCACCGCCTGCGCCCCGTCGTACGCAAACGATACGTGCTCGAAGCGGACGTCACCCCCGAACTTTGGCCGTCGCACCGCATCAGGGTTGCTTTTCACCTCGATGGGAGCATCGAGGATCTCGAACACGCGCCGCGCCCCAATCAGCGATTGCTGCACGGAATTCACGATCGTGGCGACGTTGTTCACCTGTCCGGAAAACTGCTCCAGCAATCCGACGAACACGACCAACCCGGTGCCGAGCGGAAGCTGGCCGTGCATCACCAGCCAGCCGCCATAACCGAGCAGCACCATCATGTTGATACGGGTAAGAAATCCGATCGCGGGGGAAAAAAGACTCACGCGCCAGAAAATCAGGTGCTGCTGCGTCAGGACGGCATTGTTCGCTGATTCGAAGGCGGCCCGGCTTTCGGCTTCGCGGCCAAACGCCTTGGTCACCGCGATGCCCTGAATGCTCTCGACGAATACCTGCACCATGCGTTCGACGAGCTTCCGATTCTGCGCGTATTCCGGCTGCGTGCGGCGCGTGTGCCAGGCCGAGATCAGCCACAGCAGCGGAGTGGTCGCCAGGCACGCGAGCGTGAGGCCGGGGCTCAGGCTCACCATATAGATGACATACACCGTCAGCGAAATCACCATGATCACACTCTGGATGAGCACCTGATCGACAAACATGCGCACGCTCTGCACGTCGCTGGTCACGCGAGTGATGATCGAGCTGGTGGTATTGGCGTCGAAAAACCGAAAGCTAAGCCGCTGGAGTTTGTCGTAAACCTCGCCGCGGAGATCGACCACGAGCCGCTGCTGGACCAGCCGGTTGACCGAGACCGCGTAATTGTAATTCAGAAGGGCGCGCACCAGCGCGAACAGAAGAATCAGCCCGGCGAGCATCGCCAGCACTTCCCAGTAGGGTCGATCCTCCGGCAGCGCGAGGTGCAGCACATTGGCGCCGGGCGGGGTGCCGTGAAGCTTGTGACGAATGTAGTCGATGCCGACGCCGGTGAAACTCAAACCGCCGATGCCAAGGGTGAGAAGCACCAGCTGAATGGTGAGCACATGCAGGCAGCGCATTCGATAACGCCACGCCAAGGCAAACATCCGCCGCACCAACGCCCAATTTGAAAGCGCGGGCGCGGACGTTGGCGGCGAAGATTCGACCATGAGCCGCCGAACGTACGCGGCATATTGGACGGCGCACGAAATATTTTTTCGCCGGAGCGCCGGCAACTTCCGCCGGCGATGGGCGACGGGCACGCCGCCCTTCCGGTCAACCACGCCCTTGGCTCGACGCCATGCGTGACGAATTTGCGCGGCAAGCGCGGGGCTAACGTTGCTGACGCCCTTGCGGCGGCGGGCCCTTGGGCTGGAATCCCTGCGGGAATTGGGTCTGCCCACGCTGCTGGGGTGGCTGAATCTGGGGCTGCATTTGCGGCTGGATCGCCTGCGGTTGCCCCGGGACGATCATCGGCGTGCCGCCCTGGCCGATCTGCTGAGACGCCTGTTCCCGCAACGCCCGCCGGCGCGCAACCTCTGCCGCGACCGCTTCCAGCCGGCGCTGTTCGTCGGCCGGACTCGGATTTACCACGACGGACTGAGTGACGGCCGGCCCCACAACGGGCTGGGCCATGGGCGGGGGCAGTGGCATCGGTTGAGCGGCATTCCCGGATGAAACAATCTTCGACTCCCGACCGGCCAGCGTGATCGTCTTGCCCTGATACTCCACGGTCAGGGTGTTTTGATTCGAGTCGTGCTGCTTCGCGAGTACATCCAACGTGCTGTCGCGCTCGTTCAATTTGAGCCAGATTCCGGTTTTCCGCGCGGGATCATGCACCCGGAACAAGGTGCCTGCCGCGGTTTGAATCGTGCCTCGAAACTCCAGCGGTGCACCCGCCGTAGGTCCCGACGCGTTCGCCGCCTGTGGAGGGAGAAACGGGGAGGTCTTGGCAAGTTCGCCATGCGCACGTCCCGCCGCGAGAGCGGCAAAGACGATCGCGGCGTAGCGCCAAAGGTGCGGAAGTTTGGGACACATGACCAGCAAAGCACTAAATAAGACGCCGCCCGGGGGCGTCAAGTGGCGCGGCCAGTTCAGTCGTCCGCACATTTTCCGGGTGCGGTCTCCCACGAGAGGCCAGGGGCGAATCCGGGCACCGGGGGAGAAGCACCCCGCTTCACCGCCAGGCGGAAATGCGACTTGCCTTTTGGAAACCTTAGATACTCTTTCAGTTTCCCAAGGTTACCCTTATGCACCCGCCCGAACCCGTCGAATCGATGTTTCTCCGCGAGGACCCGGCAGCGGCACGAATCCTGGAAGCCGCGCATCAGCAGCTGTTCGACTATGGCTACAGCGCGCTTACGATGGACGGCCTCGCCCACGAGCTGGGCATCAGCAAAAAGACGTTGTACGTCTATTTCGCCGGGAAGGACGCGCTCATCGAGCGGATCATCGACATCATTGGCCGGACCTTGCGGTCGCGACTCGAGGCCGTGGTGAACAACCCGCAGCTTACGTTCAGCCAGAAGGTCCACGGCATCGTGGCGGCGGCCGGCGCAACGCTCACGCGGGCCAGCCCCGCCATGATGCGCGACCTGCAGCGTTTCGCGCCGCAAATTTATCGAAAAATCGAGGATCTGCGGCTCAAAATCATACCGGTGGTATTTGGCCGATTGATTCGCAACGGCATCGCCGAAGGCATGGTGCGGCCGGATGTTGATCCGGCGTTCGCCACCGAATTCTGGCTGCATGCCATTCGCGGACTGGTGCAGCCGGCCGCACTCGATCGTACCCATTTCACGCTCGGCCAGACCCTCGAAAAAGCGCTTCACCTGTTCCTGAACGGATTGCTCACGCCCACGGGGCGCAAAGACCATGACAAGCACCTCTCATCCTGAATGGTGGCCGATGTTCGCCGCAGTTCTCCTGGCCGGGGTCGCGTTGCTTCCCTCCGGCTGCAAGCGATCAGCCGCCAAGAACGACGGCGAACTCGTCCTGTCCGGCAATATCGAAGTCACCGATGCCCAGCTCGGATTCAAACTCCCGGGCCGCGTCATTGAGCGAACCGTGTCCGAAGGGGAGCGCGTCACCGTGGGTCAACTCGTCGCCCGTCTCGACGATGCGGAACAGGGGCATGAGCTCGCGCTCCGCCGGGCGGAACTCGCCGCGACCGAGGCGGTGCTCGCGGAACTTCAGGCCGGCTCCCGGCCACAGGAGATTGCTGCCGCCGAGGCGGCCATGCGTAGTGCGGAAGCAGAGCGTGACCGCGCGACCCTCGAGTTCACCCGTCAAAAGGAACTCCTGGCCAGGAACGCAATTTCGAGCCGTGAATTCGAATCCGCCCAGGCCCAGGTCAAAGTCGCCGAGGCGCGCGCCGGCGAAATGCTCGAACGGGTCAAGCTCATCAAAGAAGGCCCGCGCCAGGAAACCATTCGCCACGCGGAAGCCCGGCGGCAGCAAGCCGTGGCGGCAGTGGGGCTGGCGCAAACGCGGCTCGACTATACGCGGCTTTTTTCGCCATTGGCCGGGGTCGTGCTCGCGCATCACATCGAACCCGGCGAATTCGTCACGGCTGGAACTCCGGTGATCAGCGTGGCCGAACTCACCCGCATCTGGGTGCGCGTCTATATCAACCAGACGGACCTGGCGCGAATTCGCCATGGCCAGAAAGTCACGGTTCGCACCGACTCGTCTCCAGAAAAGACCTACGAAGGCATCGTCGGCTTCATCGCGTCCGAGGCGGAGTTTACGCCCAAGACCGTGCAAACCCCGCGGGAACGGGTGAAGCTCGTTTTCCGGGTCAAGGTCGATCTGGCCAATCCCGACGGCGCACTGAAACCCGGCATGCCGGCGGATGTGGTGATCGCAAAGTGAAAGCGTCGTCCGCCATTCACGCGTCCGGCCTGCGCCGCACGTTCGGCGAACTCGTGGCCGTTGCGGCGCTCGATCTGGACGTCAGCGAAGGTGAAATTTTCGGGCTGGTGGGTCCCGACGGCGCGGGCAAGACCACGATCATCCGGATGCTCACCGGAATCCTTCCGCCGACGGCCGGGACGGCCACCGTGGCCGGCTATGACGTTGGCCGCGACCATGCGCGGCTCAAAACGCACATCGGTTATATGAGCCAGCGGTTTGGCTTGTATCCAGATCTTACGGTCATCGAGAACATCGATTTCTACGCCGACATTTACGGTGTGCCGGTCCGCGGCCGCGCCGAGAAAACCGAACAGCTGCTCGGATTCAGCAATCTCACCCCGTTCAAGCAGCGGCTGGCCGGCAATCTCTCGGGAGGAATGAAGCAGAAGCTGGGACTCGCCTGTGCGCTCATTCACACGCCGCGCGTTCTGTTCCTGGATGAACCAACCAACGGCGTGGATCCCGTGTCGCGCCGCGACTTCTGGCGCATTCTTTACCAGCTCGTGCGCGAAGGCGTGACGCTCTTCGTCTCCACGGCGTACCTCGACGAGGCGGAACGCTGCAATCGCCTCGCGCTCCTGCATCAGGGCCGGCTGCTTGGCGTCGGGACACCGGCCGAGGTGAAGCGCCTCATGCCCGGCGCACTGCTCGAAGTCCGCACGTCGGCCCCGCGTCCCGTGGCGGCGCTGCTGCGCGAAAAGCTGCGCGATGTGACGGTTGGGCTTTTTGGCGATCGCGTGCACATCGCCAGCCGGGATCCGTCCGCGGTCGCGATACAGGTGCGCGAACTCCTGGCCGCGGCCGGAGTCACGGTTGATTCCATTCGGCCCATTGAACCTTCCCTCGAGGACGTCTTTGTCTCCGTCCTCGCGGCGCAACCGGCCACCGCATGACCGCCGCAATATCGAATGAACGGGGCGGCGATTCGGACTGGGTCGTCGAGGTTGAAAACCTGGAGAAGCGTTTCGGGGCGTTTCGCGCGGTGGCCGGCGTCACGTTCTCGGTCCGTCGCGGTGAAATCTTCGGCTTTCTGGGGCCAAACGGCGCCGGCAAGTCAACGACCATCCGAATGCTTTGCGGGCTGCTCGCGCCAACGTCAGGACGCGGCCGCGTGGCGGGGTTCGACATCGTGCGCGAGACCGAGGCGATCAAATCGCGGATCGGCTACATGAGTCAGAAGTTCTCGCTGTACGACGAACTGACCGTGGAGGAGAACATCGATTTCTTCAGTGGCATTTACCGGCTGCCAAAAGAAAAGAAATCGCCGCGCAAGGAATGGGTGCTCGCCATGGCGGGCTTGCGCGATCGTCGCCACACGCGCACGTCCGATCTTTCCGGTGGATGGAAGCAACGGCTCGCGCTCGGCTGCGCGGTGCTGCACGAGCCGCCGATTCTATTTCTGGACGAACCCACATCCGGCGTGGATCCGAACAGCCGCCGCCAGTTTTGGGACTTGATTTACGAAATGTCCGGACAGGGCGTCACCGTCTTCGTGACCACCCACTATATGGAGGAGTCGGAGTACTGCGACCGGCTCGGCATTGTCTACCGCGGCGAGCTCATTGCGCTGGGCACCCCCCGTGAACTGAAGACCAGGCACATGGCGGACGCGGTGCTGGATCTCCATTGTTCGCAGCCGCACGAGGCCATGGCGCTGATCGAACGGCTGCCGGCCGTAAAGGAAGCGGCCCTTTTCGGCAACGGCGTGCATGCGGTTACGGCCGACGCCACCGCGGCGGAGGCCGCGATCCGCCGCACCCTCGCCGACGCGGGCCTGGCGCTGACGCGAATCGAGCGGATCACGCCGACGCTCGAAGACGTTTTCGTCTCATTGATCGAGGCGCGCGATCGCACGCAGCCGGCGCCAGCGGAGGCCACCCGATGAACCTGCGCCGACTTCGCGCCGTCGCCCGCAAGGAAACGCTGCACGTGCTGCGGGACCCGCGGAGCCTCGGGCTGGCCATCGGGATTCCCATTCTGATGATCCTGCTGTTTGGGTTCGCGCTGACCCTCGACGTCGATCGCGTGCCGTTCGTGGTGTGGGATCAAAGCAGGACTCCGGCGAGTCGCGACTACCTCTCGCAGTTCACGGCTTCGCGGTACTTCGATTTCATCGGGACCGTCGCCAACTATGGCGAACTCGAGCGGGCGATTGACACCCGGGCCGCCTACCTGGCGCTGGTGATTCCGCCGGCGTTTGCCGCGGACATCGGCGGCGGGCGCCCCGCCAGCGTGCAGGCGATCATCGACGGCTCCGACTCCAACACCGCGGCCATCGTACTCGGTTATAGCCAGGCCATCACCATCGGGTTCAACCAACGCCTGGCGCTGGAGCAGATCAACCGCCGGTTTGGCCCGACTTCCACGCCGTCGTTGGATCTGCGACCGCGCGTGTGGTTCAACGCCGATCTCGAGTCGAAGAATTTTATCATCCCGGGGCTCATTGCCGTCATCATGGGGTTGATCGCGGCGCTGCTCACATCGCTCACCATCGCTCGCGAGTGGGAGCGCGGCACCATGGAGCAGTTGATTTCCACGCCGGTCACCGGCTTCGAACTGATCATCGGCAAGCTCATCCCCTATTTCGTCGTCGGCATGCTCGATGTGCTGATTGCGGTGTTGCTCGCCGTGTACCTTTTCGACGTGCCGCTGCGCGGCAGTGTGCCGCTGCTGTTCGCGATGGCCGCCATCTTCATTGTGGGCACGCTCGCCCAGGGAATCCTGATCAGCACGCTGGCCAGGCAGCAGTTGCTCGCCAGCCAGCTCGCCATGGTGTCGACGTTCCTGCCGGCCTTTCTGCTCTCCGGTTTCATGTTCGCCATCGCGAACATGCCCGTGCCGGTGCAAGTAATCACCCACATCGTGCCGGCGCGTTATTTCGTCGCCCTCGTCAAAGGCATCTATCTGCGCGGCGTGGGGCTGGAGACACTGTGGCTCGACGCCGTGCTCCTCCTCGCGTTCACGGTCCTCGTGCTCGGTCTCGCCATCAAAAAATTCAAGAAGAGCCTCTAGCCAGCGACTGATTATGTGGGAACGCATCCTCACCATGCTCCGCAAGGAGTTTCGCTCCGTCTTCCGCGATCCGCGGATGCGCATGGTGATTTTTGGCGTGCCGGTGATCCAGACGTTGATTTTCGGATACGCCGTGACAATGGATGTGCGTCACGTTCGCCTCCTGATTGTGGATCGGGACAACACGCCGGCGAGCCGGGAGCTCGTCGCCCGATTCACCGGCTCGGATTACTTCGATGCCGTCGCCCACACCAATGACGAGGACGAGGCCCGCGCCGCCATCGATGCCACCCGGGCCGCCGCCGTGCTCCAGATCAACGCGGGGTTCGAGGCCCACCAACGCGCCGGGCGGCCCTCTCCCGTCCAACTTGTCGTCGACGGCTCGGACTCGAACACCGCGCGGCTCGTGCTCAACTACAGCACGGTCATCGCCGGCAGCTACAACAGTGCGCTCGTCCTCGATTCGGCTTGGCGGCACGCCGGCGGCAGCTTCCCCGTCGGCCGGGTGGATCTGCGTCCGCGAGCATGGTTCAACGAAAACCTCGAAAGCCGGAATTATTTCGTGCCCGGCGTCATGGCCGTGCTCGTCATGCTCATCAGCCTGATGCTGACCGGCATGGCCATCGTCCGGGAAAAAGAGGCCGGCACAATCGAGCAAATCATGGTGACGCCGATCCGGCCGCTCGAATTCGTGCTGGGGAAATTCGCGCCGTTCATCGTGATCGGTTTCGTCGACGTTCTGCTGGTCACCCTGGTCGGCGTGTTCTGGTTCGAGATTCCCATCCGGGGAAGTTTTCCCCTGCTCCTGCTCGGGACGGCGTGTTTTCTGCTCACCACGCTCGGGATCGGGCTCTTCATCTCGACGGTGAGCGGCACGCAGCAGCAGGCGATGATGACGACGTTTTTCTTCTTCTTTCCGGCAATGCTCCTCTCGGGCTTCATTTACCCGATCGCGAACATGCCGGAACTCGTCCAATGGCTCACGCTCCTGAATCCGCTGCGCTATTTCCTGGTCATCATCCGCGGGGTGTTCCTGAAAGGCGTCGGACTCGACGTACTCTGGCCGCAACTCGCCGCCCTGCTCGGCTTGGGCCTGGCCGTGATGACGTTTGCCGTAACGCGTTTTCACAAAACGAACGCGTGAGCGCTGTATTTGCCCGCGCACTACTCCTATCTGCCATGAAACGCCTTCTTGCCCTGACGTGGATCAGCGCCGCCAGCGTGGCCCTTGCCACCGAATCCTCGACGCTACCCCCGACCCTGACGAACGGCCCGGCCGTGCGCCCGCCGAACGCGCTCACGCTCGATGAATGCCTCGGCGTGGCCCAAATCAGTCACCCCATGTTAGCCGCGGCTCGCGCGGGTGTCGCGGCCGCCACTGAAAGCATCGGGGAGGCCCGCGCGCCACTTTATCCGCAACTCGATCTGAACGCCGGTTATCACCGATGGCAGCGCCGCGCGTTTCTTCCCTCCGGCCTCACCATTCCCGGACGAGGAATGCCGGAGCTCATCGGTCCGCTCGACGATTGGAATATGGGGCTGGTCTCGCGTATGACGCTGTACGATTTTGGCGAGCGTCGCGCCGTCGTGGATACAGCGCGCGCGCGGCTCGCCGGCACCGAAGCGGACGCGGTCGCCGTGGGTGCCGAGGTTCGGCTCAGGGTGCGACAGGCGTTCTACGCCCTCGCCGCGGCGCAGGAACTCGAGTCAATCGCCCGGACTAATCTGGAGCGAACCGCCGCCCATGAACGGCTGGCGGCCGCCCGGCAGGCCGCCGGCGCGGTACCGCAGGTGGATGTCCTCCGCACGCAGGCCGAGGTCGCCAATGCGCGCCTGCAACTCATGACCGCCGCGAGCCGCGTCCGCATTACCCGGGGACGGCTCAATACCGCCATGGGCCGCAACGCCGAAATACCGCTCGTGATCTCCGCGCCCCCTGGCACTCCGCCTCCACCGACCCGCGTCGAAATGGAAAGCGCCATGGATCGCGCGCTCGCCGAGCGGCCGGAAATCACCGCCGCCCAAAAGCGGGCTGATGCCGCGCGTGCCGTGGTGGCAGCGGCCAAGGCAGGCCGCGCGCCCAAACTCCGCGCGGACGCCGCCTTTGGCTGGCGAGATACGGGGTTCTGGCCGGATTCCCAAGAGTGGCAGGCGGGACTTTCGATCGATTTTCCCCTGTTTGACGCGAACAGCCGCGCCCGGCGGGTGGCGCGCTCGAGAGCGGAACTCGCGCGTGAAGAAGCCGCCTTGGCCAGCCGACAACTTCAAGTACGTGAAGAAGCTTGGGCCACCGCCGCCGAACTCGAGCGTGCATGGTCAGCCATCGCCGCCACGGAGGCCACCGTCACGGCCAGCGCAGAGAGCCTCCGCATCGTCCAGGATCGCTATGAAAGTGGCGCGGCCGTAATCACTGACCTGCTCGACACTCAAATCACCCTGGCGCGCGCGGAGAACGGGTTGGCCGAAGCGCACTGGAGCTATCTTGCCGCCCGGGCTGACTTCGAACGCGCCACCGGATCCGCGCCATGAGCGCACTCCAAGTTGGAGTTGTTGCCGCTCACTGCACGCTTGTCTCGACGACATAGCGAAAGCCGATGAAATCCGCCCGCTCGTGCTTTAGGTACAGTCCGACCAGGGGCTGGTTGAGCGCAGCCGCCGGATCCCGAAAACTGCCGCCGGCAACCGGCACCGCCTCGGTGGCGACCGCGCCGTGATCCAGCCATTCCGCCACGTTGCCGGCCACGTTTTGAAATTGTCGGTTTGCCGCGAGTTGCGGACTAGCCGGATGGATGTGCAAGTAAGACGTCTCTGCGAACCACCGATCGCCTTTGTTCACGGCCAGGATTGCCTTGAATTCCACATCGGTGGGAAGCCGGACCGATTTTCCGAGCAGCCACGACAACCGACGGCAGAATTGCTGCGCCTCGTTCCAACTCACCGATTCAACCGGTAGCAGAGGGGAGGCATTTCGGCTCGGATTCGCATTCATCACCCGTTCGTAAAATCCCTGCGGCACCTCCATCGTCAGTCCAAGGGTGCTCTTCGACGTCGGCAGAGGAGCCAGCGCCAAATCAACCTGCTGGCGGATCCAGGCCAGATCCTGGCTGCGCATCCGGAGGTATTCCAGGCGTCGCCGCAGTTCGGCATCCGCCGTACGGCTTTTCGGATACGTCGCCGCAATTTGGTCGATCAAGACCAACGCCTCCGTCGATTTGGTCGACACCGCGGAAAAATTCCCCGCGCGAATTTGCCGATCGACGTCCTGCGCCAGCGCGGCTGCCCGAGCCGTCAAGGGTGCTGCCATGGCCGTTTGTCGTAAAGCCTCGAACTCGCCCGCCCGAGCCGCCGAGGCGAAACGACTGCGCGGGAAACGCTCGTTAATCTCGCCCTGCCGCAACTTCGCCTCGCGGTAGGCGGTCGTCGCCGCATCATGGTCTCCCGCGGAAGTCGCCGCCGCCGCGCGGCGCTCGGCTGCATCTACCTTGTCGGCAACTTCCCCGGCTAAGGCCGACGCCATGTCTGCCTCCAGTTGATTCAGGACTGGCACGAGCGTGGATCGCAGGCTGGGGAATCGCGCGACGATCTGCGTCTGGCTCTGCCGCGCAGCTTGAAACGTTTCGAGCGCCGCAGCCCACTCGCGCTGTTCGAGCGCAAGCAACCCACGGGCGCGGGCGCTTTCCACTGCGGCGCTGGCCGGCGCCGCCACGGCCAGCTCGGCGGCGCGGGCGAGACGGGTCTCCCGCGGCATGTCTTTGAACTCGGGAGTGGCGGCCTGCGCATTCGCCTGCACTTGCAGCCGATGGGCCTCGCGTAGTTTTTCCAGCGCGAGCGCGTGGTTGCCACCGGCTTCGGCGGTGGTCGCCTCCTGCTCACGGGTCTGGCTCTCTTCGGCAGAAAGACGGGAGCGCAGGTTATTTTGCGCCGCCTTTTCAATGGTTCCCCCGCGGAGAACCGATTCTTCCGTGGGAACTGGAGCGATATTTCCGTGCAGCACCCGCCATCCAGCCCATCCTCCTAAAGCCAACACAATAATTACGACGATCGCCGGGCCTATATACGGCTGAAAATCCTCCCAACGTTCCCCGGCGCTGGGCTTGTACTTGGCCAGCGGCTGAAGCTTTGGTTCAACGCCAGCGACGTCCCAAGGCTCCGCCTTGGGTGAGCCCAAGCGGTCGTCTGCTCCGGGAGTCGCTGCGCGATCAACCGGCTTGCCCCCAGATTTTTCGGGTGGCGGATTTAGTTTGTCATCCATGACGCAAGCACCACATGGGGCAAACTTGTCCGTTCACTCGCCCTTTGTCGCGGCAGGAATCGCGCCCGCAGGCGAACGAGGGCCAACCTCATCTGGTCCGCTCTGCACGACCGTCTCCAGTTTGTGGATTCGCGCCAACGCCGACCGCACTTGGGCGACCAGGGCCGCATCGCGTACCACGTCGAGCGCGAGCAGCGCCTCCTCGAGCACCGGACGCGCGGGGTTTCGCATCGCCAGATACTTGGGCAGATAATCCACCAAGCCATCGTGGTAATCCGTCTCGGCATCGAGCCGGATAATCTCCGCCACGGCAGGCTGCGCCAGCGGGTCGTGGTTGTGGCAGTGCTCGAGCACCCATCGCGCACTGGCTCGCTGGCCCACCATGCGCAGGTGACGCGAAAGTGTTAATGCATCGGCCATGCGCAGAAGGAGTGGGCCGACGGCGGTTTTCAACGCGGACGCCGCATTCGTATCGGAAAGGGCGAAAAGCGCCACTGCCTTGAACGCGGCAAACCGCCAGTCGGTCCCAATTTTGCTTTGTCCCGCGGCATCACAGATTGCGATCACGTCACGAAATCGGCGGTCAATCAGGGCCAGTTGGATGCGGGCCACTTCGCACTCCTCGCGCCTGAAACCCTGGGCGAGCACGCGCGCGCAGATGTCAGCCAGGAGCGGCTCCTGCAGAGTACCGACCGCGTACGAAGCGAGCAGCTGCAATGCTTTTTCGTCGCCCCCAAATTCCTCCAGGAAGGCCGCGACTTCGCGGCCCTCGGCGACGTAATCTCCGGTCGCGCGATAGCTATACAGCAGATCGACTCGGGGACCGGGACTGGACGGATCCTTGAATTGCCGCAGCAATGCCATGCGCCGGGCCTCCGCTTCATTGCCGAGATCGCGCAGGAATTGAATCAGATGAAGATATAATTCGTCCCGGTTCGCAAACCGGTCGAACTCGGCCTGAAGCCGGAGCAGTGCACGTTCGCGAAAACCGCGCTCCCAATCACAGCGGGCAAGTAGAACCAGACCTTCGACTGATTTCTCCAAACCCCACGAAGTGCCGAGGGTCTCCGCCTCATCATAACGACCACGCTCGAAGTGGGCGACTCCGGCCTGCAATGCGATGAACTGTTGCGTCAAATCCTGGGTGGGAGTTGCGGGCAGGAGCTGCCGGGCGAGCGCCAGCACACGCTCATCCTGCTGCGCCTCCAGCAGCCAGCCGAAAAGCAGTTTGTAGTATTCCAAATCAGGATTGTAGCGGACGCCATCCGCGAGCGTGTTTAACGCGCGCGGAATATTGCGAAACCGCACATCGGTGATGGCCAGGGTGCGGCGGGCCCGCAAATCCTCCGGTCGCCACCGCAGCCCCGACGCCAGCAGGGCGTAACCGTAACGGTAGTTCTTCTTTTCGATTTCGATCTGCCCGACAGTCAGGTTGTGGGTCGCAAGCTCGGATCGCACCCGGTCCTTGGTGAATGGATACAGGAGAAGGTCGCCGTAGCTCGCTTCGTCCCATTGGCGGGCGTATTTGAGAAACCCCCAGGCACCCCCGGCGAGAAGGAACCAGACGGCGACCATCGCAACGGCGGTGGCCGTCGCAATCCGCCGCCAGAAAAAATACCATCGTGAGCCGTCCGGGTAAATTACCCGCACCCACAAACGCCACTGGTAGGAGGGATCCTGCGGATTAAACGGCTGCAGCTCGTCTTTGGCAAAGTCCATAGGCCCGCAGCAGCGACGGCCGCGTCATCAGACGCGCGCCACCGCCGGCGTCCCCACCGTCCGGCGCCGGCGGCGCTTATAGACAGCGAGACCAAGAGCAGAGACGCCCAAGATGGCAGCGTAAGTGGCAGGCTCAGGAATCGCCGTCGCCGTGAGAAAACCCTGGTCGTTCAGCGCGATGGTGCCGGCGAAACCCGAGATCGAGATGAGCGAGAGATTGTTCACGGATAGCCCCGAGCTGTCGTTGCCGAACCGGAGCCGCTGGCTGCCCGGTGTCGTATTGTAATTCTGAAGGGTCAGCGTATTGCCCGCGCCCCAATCGGTCGTCGAACTCGCGAATGAGATGGTACCAGCAAACGCGGGGCTCGTGAAGTTGATGAAGCTCGGTGCGCTCACCATGAGCGAACCGGCCGAAACGTTGACCCCCGATCCCCGCGCGAGTGTGCCTCCCGCCAGTGAGTACGCAGAACTCGAGTTCGCGGGGGCATTGAGCGTGAGGGTGGCCGACGAATTGATGATCGTTGGGCCGCTATAGGTGTAGCCGGCGCCGAGCGTCAGCGTGGCTCCACTGGACAACGTGAGACCACCCGCCCCGCTCAGTATTCCGCCATAAGAATTAGAACTCGCCGCGGCGAGAGTCAGTGCCTTGCCCGAACCGAAACTAATCGTTCCGCCTGAGCCGGACAGTGAGGCGACTTGCTGATTGCCGCTAAAATTGACCGTCCCGCCGTTCACGGTCAGGGCTCCACTCGAAGAAAGGGAACCGGTTACGTTGACGGTGCCAGCGCTCACGGTGGTTCTGCCGGTATAGGTATTCGCACCGGACAAATCCAGCGTCCCAGCCCCCGTCTTGGTGAGAGCACCGGTTCCGCCCAACGTCGCACTAACGGTGGTCGTTCCTGAAGCATTCGACACGTCATAAGAACCGCCCGTAAGCACGCCGGTGGTCCCGGTGATACCACCCGCGGATAGCACGATGCCACCGACCGTGTCACTGAACGAGCCGATCGCGAGGGTTCCACCCGTGATTAATACGCCTCCAAAATCGTAAAGAACATTGCTCGCGCCAAAGGCGAGCGTGCCCGCACTTACGGTGGTAGGCCCCCGATATGAATTTGCACCCGAAAGGGTCAGCGTGCCGGCGCCAGCTTTCGTGAGGGCACCACTAATATTTGTCGCGGACCCGGTAATCACCCCGGAAATCGTAAGATTCACCCCTGGATCGATGTCGATGGTCGAGGTGGTGAGGTTTTCCAATGACAACCCACGATCAGTAGATGCGGTGCTACCGGTATAGTGGAGGGTGCCCCCGCCAAGCACAATTTTCGAACTCGCGCTTGGTGCCTGGCCGAGGTTGCCAGCGAAACCGCCATCGTTGATTACCGAAACACTCAATACACCGGCACTTATTGTGGTGACACCCGTATAGGTATTCGTGCCCGATACGGTCCATGTGCCGGGCCCGGATTTTGTCAGCCCCCCGGTTCCGCTGATTACTTGAGACACTGTACCCAACAAACCGGTACCGTTTAAGGTGAGAAGATTGCCACCATTGTTCACCGTGCCCGAGATTAACAGCTTGCCCGCACCCGTCCCGTTATCGGTGATTGCCGCGTCTCCTATATTTAAGGGAGCAGAAATGGTCTGCGACGCCGTCGAAGAATTCACTATCCCGCTCGTGCCGGTCGTCAGCGTGAAGCTTGGAGAAGAAATGGTGTAAGCGAAGGAACCGGCAAACGTGATGCCAAGGACACTCGAGTTGGCAGATAAGATGGCGTTGGGCTGATTCGATGTGCCGGTAAAGCTCGCGATGTCAGTTGAGGTTGGACCACCGACTGCGCTCACTGGATTCCAAAGAGACTGGTCATTCCAATCGGTCGTATTGCCCAGTGTGGACCCATTCCAGACGAGCGTGGCCGAATAGGCCGCGTGCGGCCCAATGACGATTCCTCCGCAAACAGCAAGGAGAGCCAGAACCGTACTTGCGATGCCACAACAGGGTCCCTTTTCTCCACTCGTGATCGAACGCCGCGGCGCGCCGCCGATCAAGCTGGCAGCTCTCTTGAGAGCGCTACGATGCGCGGAGCCGCGGATTGCCGGGCCTGAGAAACGAGAGCCGAATGTCATCATAGTGATGAGGTGCGTTTGCCAACAAGATTGTCCCCGGTCCGAGTCCGTTTAGCAAGGGAAACGCCGTCCGCCATTGAGATAAACGGGAGCGCCGCCGTGCGGCCGAGAATACGAGGCCAGTTTACGCCCGATGTTGACTCGAACCGGTTTGCCGCAGCCGTTTTTTGCGTTCGACCGTCGCGGAGAAGAAAGCCAAAGAAACGGGCTGTGCCGGTTGCCGCCACCGACGCCACTCCCATCAGGGTGAAAAAAACCAAGCTTCTCACGAAAGAGATCCCGTGCGGACGCGGGAACTCGAAGTTGGTCATGATCGTGAATCTGATTCCAGCACCAGCGCCGATAAGAGGCCGGGATTGGAGATGCTGCGTTAACTTATTTTAGGGTGTGAACCGCGGGATCTTCAGGGTGGGAATGCAAGTCTTTCGAGTTAACAGTATCCACATTTCGCGCAAGTAGAAATCGATTCTGGAGGCCAAAGTCTCGAGCGTCCGCTTTCACTGGTGCTGCGTCTCCGACCGGCGGATTGCTGGAAACCGGGCCCGCTGGTTTGACCACGCATATGCATCGCCGACGGGCACTGCAGCGTGCTATATATAGAATAAGCGCCTGTTGCTCCGTCTCTTGCTGGCGCGCCCCATGATTGCCGCCTCCTTCATCCGGACCTGCTGTGAACCGCCTCCCGCCAGCACCGTGACCCCGCCGAACCGTCCGCGGGCGGCTGAAGGATTACATCGAGTCATTGATCGCACTCGGTGGGTGCGGAATGTTGCCGACGTAACACGGGCAGTTGCGCCAGGAATAGCGCGGCTTGGCCGACGTTAGCGGATTCTGGTAGAAGGAATTCCGCCCGCTCAATTCGATCGCTCGCTGGTCTCCGGAACTCGCACACGGCTTTGTGCGCCAAAAAACTCGGTTCAGGACCCCGGCAGCAGGAGGTGCTTCGCCAGAAAGTCCTCGATGCCTCCCCATAGTCTTGCCTGCTCCTCCCCGGCCACGGCGAATCCATCGGTCACCTCCACATATGTTGGCACTTTGCCGAGCGCCGTCAGTTTTCGCCGGAACGATGCCAGCTCTGTCCAGCTTTCCCGGTAGCTGTTTGGATTTGCGATCAACATCAACGGAGCACGCACCAATTTTGGATCGGACCCGGGCGATATTAAATCCGCCATATTTTTGGCCGCAGAGGGTCAGGACGGCGCAGCCGCAACCGAACGGCTGCTTATGGCTACGGGAGGTCGAGAGATCGCGGGAGGGCAAAGGACCGCTATGCGATCGCTCCATTAATACCTGCACCCAGAAGTCGCCATACGATCGTGGCGGTGCTGTATATATGCAAAAACGATACTATTCGGGAAGAATTGGCGCGCCGCGTGCCGGCAGCTTCTGGTCAAACCAGTTGCCGGGAGAGTGACGAATCAACTCGCGTCCTTGTTCGCGCCACCGTAACGGAAGCCTGCCGGGAATCCTCCTGGGAATCTCTCTTCCACGCCGCCTGCCGCCTTGCCCGACGCCGAACAACAGTCGGCCCGCTGGTTTGCGGATGAAATTCAAGTGCACGAGACGGCGCTCAAGTCGTATCTGTGCCACTCGTTTCCTGATGCCCGGCAGGAGGTGGATGATGTCGTACAGGAGTCCTACCTGCGGATATGGAAGGCGTGTGCGCGTCAGCGGCTGGTTTCGGCCGGGCCTTCTTGTTCAAAGTGGCCCGACACGTCGCGGTCGATTTTCTGCGCCGCCGGCATTCGTCGACGATCAGGACGGTAGGGGATCCGGGAGCGTTGTGCGTCATAGAAGAGAAACGCGATGTCGCGGATACCGTCAGCATGGACGAAAAAGTCCACCTGCTGGTTCAGGCCCTGGCCACCCTTCCTCCGCGTGGTCGTGAAGTCGTCATGCTGCGCAAGCTCAAAGCCCTCTCCCAAAAGGAAGTCGCCGCCCAGCTTGGGCTGTCGGAGAAGACCGTGGACGAGCATCTCTACCGAAGCCTGAAACGGCTGGGCAACCACCTGCGGGCGCGGGGCGTGGACAGTTACTACGATCGATGAAACGCGCCGGAACGAAACGGAAATTCGGATACGAGGCGGGGCCGTCCAGTGCAAAGGCCGGCGAGGCCGCGCTCGACTGGGCGGTGGCGTGCGGCGCAACCGATCGCATCACGCGGGACGTGCAGACCGAAGTCCGGCGCATTCGGCGACGCCGCCTCGTGGCCGCCGCCGGGGGAGTGGCGGCGCTCGTCATGGCGGCCGGTTTCCTATCGTCCTGGCGGTGGACGCCCGGCAAACACGAACCTTGGCCGACGGTCGCCAATGCCCCATCGGCTGCCGTGCTCACGCCACTCAGGCGAATCCTGCCCGATGGGTCGGTGGTTGAACTTAAAAATGGCGCCGGGATCTCGTTGCATTTCAATCCAGCCGAACGCCGCATCACGCTCGGGCATGGCGAGGCGCATTTCCAGGTGGCGCGAAATGCTGGACGACCTTTCATCGTGACGGCGAGTGGCATCGA
This sequence comes from Opitutales bacterium, assembly GCA_038204695.1. Classification (GTDB taxonomy): domain Bacteria; phylum Verrucomicrobiota; class Verrucomicrobiia; order Opitutales; family Opitutaceae; genus ER46. Next base: position 27,764 of record JBBRCR010000010.1, read on the forward strand.
AACGCGCGCCGTCGGCACGGCCTTCACCGTTCAACTCGCGCCCACCACGGTCGAAGTGCTCGTAACTGAAGGCGAGGTCGAGACGCGCGCCGTTGCCACGAATCCGCCCGAGGAATCGGGCGCCGCGCCTGCCCCGCCGCCACCCACTCGTGTCTTGGTTGCGGCCGGCAATCGCGTCGTCATCGAACTGGCGGGCGCGGTGCCGATCATGGCACCGGTCGAGGCTCTGACCCGGTCGGAGATCGCGCGGAAACTGTCCTGGCGAATTCCGCGATTGGAGTTTGCCGGCACGCCTTTGCACGAAGTCGCCCGTCTTTTTCATCAGCACAGCGGCGCGCGGATCGCGCTGGGCGATCCCGCACTCGGCGGGTTGCAAATCAGCGGTACGTTGCGCGCCGACAATATCGATTCGCTGCTGCGGCTCCTGGAGCTCGAGTTCGGGATCAAAGCCGAGCGGCGCGGCGAAGCCGAATTCGTCCTGCACCGGCGCTGAGTGCACGTGGCGTGCTGCCGGCGTGTCGTGGCTGCGAGCGCCAGCGACTGGACGCAGCACGCATTGCCGGCTCAGGGGCAGAGGGACACGAATGCCCTTTCGGCGGAAAGTTTCCTGTAGGGAACAATCACGGTTGCTGCGTTTGAATCGGCAAGTGGGGTCGCTACCGTTGGGCCGCGATGGCCGAGGAGGAACGCTCGGGCTTCATTCGTCATACCAGCGTCGAAGCGTTTGACGGGCGGCCCTTCAATTCCAATCCGCAAAATCCGGCGAACCGCGTCTTTCGCCGGTTCTATGTGACGGAAGGCGAGTGGGCGACGTATCGGATCCCGGCGGCGCTGGGTCACATGATCGACCAGCAGGTCGATCCTTTCACTGGCCGCACATTGAGCACGCGATGGGTGCAGATGAACGTCAATATCGACGACGACACGCAGACGCTCCGCACGCTCCTGGTCGGCGGCCCGGCGAGTTGGTTCAGTCACCGCTTGATCGGCACGTTCGGACTGCGGCGCGATCGTGTTTCGATCGCCGACGTCGGCACGATGGTCGATCCAGCAACGAACGAATTCGTGGTCGACTACGCGAGCGTCACGCGTACGTCCGAGTCGGCGGCAACGCGAACGTTTGGCGCCGTGTGGCACGTCACGCCGGTGCTCTCGGCGACCTACAACCGCTCGACGAACACCGCGCTCGCGAGCAATGCGATCCGCGTGCTGCCGCTTTCCGAACGGGCCGAACAGGGCAAGGGCGAAGGCCAGGACATCGGCCTTTCCCTCGACGTGCTGGACGGAAGGATATTCGCGAAAGCTTCGTACTACACGACCGCGGGCCGGCGGGAGACGGATTTCCGAAGCGTCGGTGTGATCGCGCAACAGCGCAGCGATCGAATTCTCGATGCCCTGATCAACGCCGGACAGCTCAGCGCGGCGGAGGCGGCGACGCACCGCGTGCTGGCAAACGGCGCGTATTCCGACCGCGAGTCGGATGGCTGGGAGTTTCGACTCGTCGCGAACCCGACGAGTGCATGGCGGCTGCAGGCAAATTTTTCGACCACGGACGCGACGGAGGACAATATTATGCCAGAGGTGCACGCATGGGCGGACCAGGAGATCGCCTTCTGGAGCCGCTTCAATACGGGACTGCCGACGAGTGCACAGCCGTCGATCGCGCAGGAGATCGCGAACTTGCGCGACGACCTCGAGACGCAAACATCGGCCGAAGGAGTCGGTGCGATCGGCAACCGCCGCCACAAGGCGAATGTATTTACGCGTTACGATTTTTCGGCCCCACGGCTGAAGGGCCTATATATAGGCGCTGGCTACCGCTATCAGGGAAAGATGCTGATTGCCCGGAACCTCACCACGAATGTCCTGCAATACAGCCCGGCCACGGTGAGGACGGACGCAATGCTCGGGTACCGCTGCCGGCTGCCGGGCAACCGGGGACGGGCAAGCTTTCAGCTCAATATAGACAATGTCCTCGACGATACGGATCCGGTGATCCTGCGCCGCACGGACACAGGCTTGGTGCGCCGTTTCAGCGTGGCCGAGCCGCGCACATTTCGGTTGAGCACGACGGTCCAGTTCTAGTGAGGATTCTCCCAGCGCGGCGGAGCCGCCACCGAAGGTTTGTGGATGAGACACAGAGGACACAGAGGGGGAATGGAGGTCACAGAGGAAGGCAGATGTTGGTATGTCTGGTCTCCTCTGTGTCCTCTGGGTCGACCTCTGTGTGCTCTGTGACCAAAGGATTGGGCGCTCAAAATCATCGCAAACATGCACGAGCGGGTGGGATGATGTCATGAGAACTGCGAATTTTCCGGGCCACGGTGAAGTTCAGCTGGGTGATCCCAGTAGCCGACGCGCACGCCACGATGCAAATCATCGCCTTTCCGCCGTGAAACTGTGAGCCTCGCGCGCGGACGGGGAACAACCTCCTCCCGTGTTCACCCCCGCTTTCACCCTATGAAATTCAGGCATTTCAGGACACCACGGTCAGCGCGCGTGATCGAGCCTCGATCGTTCCGCAGGCGCGCGCCGGTTCGCCGGACTGCTTTGTTTGTCTCACTGTTGGTGATCGCCGGGCAGTCGCGCGGCGCCGAATCGGTCCCAGCCATCGCGGTTGAAGCTCAACCGCTCGCGGCCAACGTCGGGCGAGTGGTGGAGGCGATGGAGTATCTCGGCGCGGCGCTGCCACCCCAGGTCCAGGCCGACCTGACGCGCGCTGCTCGGGAAAGCGACGCGACACGGCTGCAAGCGATCATTGACGCGCGTGTCCTGTTCGTCGTGCGAGTCGACGAAGGCGCGCGGACCAGCGTGTCGCGCGGACCGGCGGCGGCGGCGTTGCAGCAGGCCGGCTACACGCCCGTGCTCGTGAAAGTCGTAAACCCGGGCGGCACCCTCGCGCCACTGCGGATCGGCAGTCCGCAGGCCGGGCTTGTGTTCGCCGGCATGACCCAGTTGGCGGCCGAACGCCAGCAGCAGCCGCATCTGCGGGAAGACGAAAACAAGGAGCGGCGCACCGACCGTTTTCTCGACCTGGAGATGTTCACCGCACCGCCGCTGGCGTCCAACCTCAGCGGGCTGGCAGTCGAGTACGCGATCGCGCTTGTCTACTCCACCGTGTCGGGAAAGTGCGACGCGACGCTGCGATTCCATCTCGGGACGCAGCTGCCGGAGCCACACGTGCGCGGCGAACTGGCGCTGCCATTCGACGTGAAGCCGGCGATCGCCGTGAAATTGCGGGTGCGCGATCACGATGGCACGCCGGCGATGGGGCGGTTTCAGTTTAGCGATAAACTCGGCCACGTTTATCCGCCGCAATCGAAGCGGCTCGCGCCGGATCTATTTTTCCAGAAACACATTTATCGGGCGGACGGTGAGACGATGCTGCTGCCCCCGGGTGAATTCACGATGTGGTATGGTCGCGGTCCGGAATATCGCTGGCTGAAACGAAGCGTCACGGTCCGCGCCGGCGCTGAAATCGACGTCCAACTCGAACGCTGGGTGAATCCAGCCGACCACGGTTTCTACAGCGGAGACCTGCACCTCCATGCGGCGGGCTGCGCACACTACACGTCTCCGACGGAAGGGGTGGCGCCATCCGACATGCTGCGGCAGGTCAAAGGCGAAGGACTGAATGTGGGCGGTGTGCTCACGTGGGCGTGGGGCTTCGACGAGCAGTCAAAGTTTTTCTCTCCCACCAGTGATCCGGCCAGCGAGCCGCTCTGTGTGATCAAGTACGACGTCGAGGTCAGCGGTTTCGGTTCCCAGGCGCTTGGGCACCTCTGCCTGCTGAATCTCCGCGAACAAGTCTACCCCGGTGCGAATGGCAACAAAGACTGGCCGTCCTGGACGCTGCCCGTGCTCCGCTGGACGCGGGCCCAAGGCGGTTATGCCGGGCATCCGCATTCGGCCGGTGGACTTCGGATCAACGCGCCTTCGTCCGCCCGACGGGTGACCGCCCGCCTCGACCGCGATGGCGACGGCTTGATCGATCGCACGGAAGCGGCGGACGGGCTGCTGCCGGAAGCGTTCGAGACGATCGACGTGACCCGTGACGGCCGCCTGAACGCGGCGGAAATAGTCGCGAGCCACGAGCGCGTAGCGGACGAGTTGCCCAACTTTGCCGTACCGGAGATGGCCGGCGTGGGAGCCCAGGAGATTTTTGTCAGTTCGGCGCTCGGGCTCTGCGATTTTATCACATCGATGGATACGGACCGGATCTGCGAATGGAACGTATGGTATCACCTGATGAACTGCGGTTTCGCGCTGCGCGGCAGCGGCGAGTCGGACTTTCCGTGCATGAGCAGCACGCGCGCGGGACAGGGCCGCACCTATGTTCAGCTCGGGAAGCGGACCCAAATCGACTATGCGGCGTGGTGCGACGGCCTCGCGCGCGGCCGCAGTTATATGAGCGACGGCTACGCGCACGCCCTCGAGTTTTCGGTCAACGGCAAAACTTCGGGCGACACCGCCACGCTGACCGCACCAGCACGCGTCAAGGTCACCGCGCGCGTCGCGTTTTCGTCGGAGACGCCACTCGAGTCGGCTTACGGCGCCGTTATCCCGACCCTCGGCCGACGCGCGATCGGCGACACAGTCGTGATGTATCCGACGCGCTCCGTCGATCCGCGCTATGAACGCGGCCAGCGGCTGGTCGAGATCGTCAGGAACGGTCGCGCGGTCGCCAGCCGCGAAGTGTCGGCGGACGGTCGCGAACATGTGCTCGAGTTCGAGATTCCGGTGGAACGCAGCAGCTGGGTGGCGCTCCGTGAATTTCCGCAGCTGCACACGAATCCGGTGAACGTGATCGTCGCCGGAAAACCAATACGCGCGTCACGCGACAGCGCGCGCTGGGCGCTCGCGTGCGTCGACCAACTCTGGCATTCGCGTCAGGCGCGCATCGCACCGGCGGAGCGCGAGGAGGCGGTCCGCGCCTACGATGAGGCGCGCGCGATTTACCGCCGCCTCATCGCCGAGTCGGCGTCGTCAGCGCTCCCTTGAGCTCCCCTTCAACCAACGCCTCAATGAAATCTGCTCCAAGCAATCGGCTCCTCACGTTCCTGCTGGCGCTCGCCGCTGGCACGGGCACCTTCGCTGCGGCCGCCGAATCCGCCGCGCCATGGCTGCCGCCAGCCACCGAAGGCGTCACCGTCATGGCGCAACCCGACGGCAAGGTGCAAATCGTATCGGCCGCCGACCAGTTCGCCGTCGACTCGATCGCGAGTTTCCCCGCGCAAGGCGGAGAGGCGTTCGCGATCGAGGTGCGGACCAAAGTGGAGATCGAAATGAACGTGCAACCCGAACTGGCCTGCTTCGACGCGCAAGGCCGCGAGGTACCACCGCCGGTAGTTGCTCCGCAAACCCGGCAAAGCACGACGCAATGGCAGAAGTTCACGAAGACGTTCATCGCATGGCCAGACACGGCGACGGTGCGCGCCCGGCTGCGCGGTTACGGCGCCGGGACCGTCCTGACCGAGGCGCTCGCATTTCGTCCGGCCGAACTCGACACGTATCAAACGGGCGCGCTGATCGTCCGGCCGCATCCGAGAACGCGCGCGGGAGTTCTACTCGAATCGAATTTCAGCATTGTGAACCGCGAGCTCATCAGCGCCGACGATCGCGATGGTGACGGCAAGTGGGCGTTGGTGCTGCAGAATCTCGATGCACTCACCGCGCCCGAGCAAAAGGGGGACGACTGGCGCAGCAATTTCGAGGACAATCCGAATGTGATCCTGTGGACCGACGGCGCCGTGTTGAAATCCGATTCGGTGCGATCCGATCGCGCACCGGATGCTGTGCGCGCTCTGCATTTCCGGACGAAGGTCCACCCCGATCCGTACACCGTGTCCGTCGGGGATCCCGGACGGCCCGTGGCGGTGTCACTCGATGGCAAGACATGGCAACGTGGCGAAGGCGGCGACGAGATCGAATTGGGCGTGCTGCCGCTCGCCGATGGCGTCGTCGAATTATGGATCGACGCGTGTTACGCCGATCGAATCAAAACCGGGCCGGCGTATTTCGATTATGTCCGGCTCCTGCCGGCCGTGAACAAATCCGAAAACCAACGGCTGTTCGCGGCGGCGCGGAAGAAACCGGCCCAGCTTTCGCGCGGCAAAGCGGAGGAAACGAAAGTGCCGGTGACGATCGATGCGCCTGGCTTCGCCGGTGCCACGTTCTGGCCGGCGCGCTGCGGATTGCCGGTTCCGCAAGGCGAATTGATATCGGCCGAAAACATCGCCGTCCTCGATCACGACGGCCGCCCGATTCCCAGCCAGAATCGAATTACCGCAAGGTGGCCGGATGGCAGCGCGCGGTGGATTTTTGTCGATTTCATGCATGAGCTTTCCCGCGGCGCGAACGCTCGCTATACTATTGTCTACGGCAACGGCGTGCGAGCGGAGGCAACGCCCGCCCGGGTAAATATCGATCGCGTCGCAGATGGACTGGAGGTCGATACAGGCGCGGTCCGGTTTTTGGTTTCGGGGAAGCGATTCGGACTGGTCGAGAATGTCCGGCTCGGTTCGGGCCAGGTCGTGCAACGCGAGCCCATCGACGCGGAAATCGTCGAGGCGGGCGGGCGCATGTGGAGCGCGCTTCAGCAACCGGTGACGCGGATCGAGGTCGAGCAGGCCGGACCGTTGCATGCGGTGGTTCGGGTCGAGACGAAGCTCGCCGAATCGGGCAAGCCCGCGACGGGATTTTTTCACCGGCCCGGATTCACGCGTATGCCGGCCGCCCGCTCGTGACGGTGGACTACTTCACTGCCAATACCGACAGCCGTCCGGTGAAGGACGTTGGCGGATCAATGGCGAGCAAAGTAGTCATCAAGTCCTTCGCGCTAAAGCTGCGCCCCGCGGCGGCGATCACCGCGGTGCGGCACGACGCCGGCGCCGGCGAGACGATCGGGTCGCGCGTCCAGAAGAGCGAAGATGTCGTGCTCGACTCGCGCAGAAACGAGGCGCCCGGGCGCGTAGCGGGCTGGTTGGGACTCACGCTGGGCGCGGGTGGAAATCTGCACGTTGGCCTGGCGGATTTTCGCGAGCAATTCCCGAAGGCACTGCGTTGGGATTCGTCGCAGGTGAACATCGATCTCTGGGCGGAGGAGGGCGGCAGTTTCGACTGGATCGAAGGCGTGGGCAAAACGCACCACATCGCGCTCTGTTATGGAGAGGGAGCGGCAGTCGACGCTGCACTACTCGCCGCCGGACCGGTGCTGGCGACCGCCGGCCCCGAATGGTATGTGCGGAGCGGCGCGCTGGGTGCCATCATCACGGCGGACGAAAGTGCTTGGCCGGAGGTGGAGAAGACGCTGGCCGCACACATGAAGAACCCGGTCATCGACCGCGTGGGATTCGGGTTCGAAAATTACGGAGATCACAGCTCGAGCGGTTACGTCAAAGGCTCCCCCCTGTGGGACAATAATGAATACGATCTGCCCGCGGCGTGCCTCGTCCACTTTGCGCGCACCGGTGATCGCGCGGCGCTGCGGCTCGGGCTGGCGAGCGCGCAGCATTACCTGGATGTCGATACGATTCACTATTCGAGCCGGAACGCCGCATGGGCCCGCGCGCAGCATGTGCATAGCCATGGCTTGTTCGGCCATCACACCGCGCAGGGGCCCGACTTCCACCATGCAGGTTACGTGCAGGGCCTGATCTGGCATGCCTATTTCACCGGCAATCCCGAGGGCATCGAGGGCGCGCGCGGGATTGCCGACTGGACCACGCGCAGCAAACCGATCCTCACGATGAGAATGGAGCGGATGCTCGGCCATTCACTGATGACGTGCAACGATGTGTACGAGGCGACCGGCGACGAGAAATACCTCCAGGCCGCCGCCGCGTTTGTCGATCAGGCGCTGAAGTGGGAACACCCGGTGCGCAGCGGATTCCTGTCGCGGATCCACGAGACGCCAGCCTTCAATTCGGGTTCCCCCTTCTGCAACGGCGTGATTTCGGCCGGACTGCTCAAGTTCAATGGCTGGGCCCAGCTGCCCGACGTCGACACGATGCTGGTGCGGTTCGCGCAGTGGACCCTGACCGACGCGTGGATTTCACCCTATGCGATCGCGAGCAAGGGCGGATCGCCGCGGAAAGGAGGCAGTCCGCAGCATATCGGCAACCAGGGTCGGTTGATGGCGTACGTGTATTCAATCACCAAGGACCCGCTGTATCTGGTGGTACCGTCCAAGCTGACCACCCTCGGCTACGGCGCCAATGCGCGGCCGATTTTCGGCACGCGCTCGACCGGGCTCGTCTACAACTACCTGCCGTGGCTGCTGGCGTCGCTACAGGAGCACGGCAACCCGCAGCCGGAGCCCCAGCTCGAGGTCGTCGCCTCCCGCGACACGCTGACGTGCGCTCCGGGTGCCAGGACCACCGTCTCGTTCGTCTTCAAGAACACCGGCACGCAGCCAATCGAAGACCTGCGCGTGTCGTTTCACTCCCGACTCGATTTCGCCATTGCCACGCTACAACCACTGCCGGCCCGATTGTTGCCGGGCCAGACGGCTGAGGTTCGCTACGAGGTGGCGGCGCCGGCGCAGGTCAATATATCGTGCGACTACAACCGCATCGCCTACGGGCACTGCAGCGTACTATATAGCCGCTCCGGTCGCGCTCACCTGGCGCACACCCCGATCAAGATTCTTTTGAAAACACCGCCGGTGGTCGCTATCGGCCAAACCGATTGGTGCGTGTTTCCGGAGCGCTCCTGGATTCAGCGCGCGGCCGCGAGGTCGGCGCAGACGAGTTCACGATCGCTCCGGGCGAAGATGTGACGATAGGCAAACGCAGGGTGCGACCAGGTCACCGACCGGCCGCGCGGCCCCTGCTCCACCGTCGGGTCCAGCAGCCGCGCTCGCGCCAGCTCCTGGTATCCGCCGGAGTTCAGCCGCGCCAGAATCAAGTTTCCCTGCTCGGTGAAAATCCACGCTCGATCGCCCGATTCCCCCGCCCGCACGAGGTGCATGGTCGCGTGCCACGCCTTGGGCATGGGATCGAGCGTTTCCCACTGCCGCTTTCCCGTCATGAGGTCGAGACAGCGGAGTTCGCCGTCTGTTTGGACGCCGAACACGAGCCCGTTCATCACCAGCGGATCGGGAATCACGGGAGTCAATGTGTCATCGCTTCTTGGCCGTCGACCACGCTCCCAGATGACGTCGACCGCCGGCCGAGCGCCCGCGAGGCGAAAGAGGTATGAGCCGGCGTGCGCCGTGCAGAAAAACATCACGTCGCCGTGGACCACGGGCGCCGGAATCGCGATCGGCCAGCTGCTCTTCGGCTGATCGTGAGTCCACTGCAGCGTGCCGTCCGCCGGATCGAACGCGACCAGACGGAAGCCCAGCGCGATCACGATCAGCCGGCGGCCGGCCTGCTCGATCGCGATTGGTGGCGAGTAGGACGCCTCGTCCGGAAACGCCTTCCAGCGCTCCTCGCCCGTCTGGCGGTCAAGCGCCACGACGCAGGCTTCGCCCTCCCCGCCAATCTGCGTGATCATGAGGTCACCTTCGATGATCGGATGGGCGGCAATGCCCCATCGCGGCATCCTGATCCGGTATTCGCGCAGAAGATCGCGCTGCCAAAGAATCTTTCCCGTTACCGCGTCAATACAGTGGAGGTTTCCCGCGGCGCCGAGGGCATAGGCCCGGCCGTCGTGAATCGTCACCGAGGCACGCGGCCCGGCTTCGTAGGTGAATTTCTCATACGAGCACACGTAGGAGACTTCCCAGAGCAGCGCCCCCGTCCTCCAGTCGAGGCACAGCACGCGCTCGGACGACTTGTCCTTCAGGTAGTCCATGACGTAGACGCGTCCGGCGGCGAGGGTCGGCCCGCTATAGCCCGCGCCAATCGGCACCGACCATCGCAAGGGGATCGTTTCCCCCGCGAATCTCTCCAGGATTCCCGTTTCGCGCCAGATTCCGTCCCGCTGCGCTCCCCGCCATTGCGGCCAGTCCAAGCCCTCCGGCGGGATGGGCTGCGCGGGAACGACCGTCGTGCCCGACAGCGCCAGGAACAATGCGGCAGTCACTCGCAAGATCTTCGAAAGCGCGCGGGCAGGCATCATCGACCTCTCAGCGAAATCGCCTGGCCCGTCGAGGACGAAACCCCATCACGAGGCGGGAAGTGCCCGATCGCGAAGGCGCACCTGTTGGTTTGGATTCCCTGGACAAAAGACCAACGTCGCCGAGGTCGCCGGTCGAAAAGGGGGACTCGCGGATTTTCCGGTTCGAGTGGGTCGGCGAGTGCGCCTGAGGATCTGCCGGCGAGCACGACCCGCGTCTGGCCGTCGAGCCGGGCGACCGTGACCGGCCCGCATGCTGGCATCGTTTCACCCCATGGTGTGAGGCCGGCCGATCGCGTAAGGTATCCCCCAAGCGATGGGGAAAATACCACCATCGAAATCGAAAATATCGTCATGCATCTCGTGATCCCAGTTCTTGCCAGTGGTCTCTATATCGGCGGCGGCGCCATCGGTCTCATCATCGTCATCGTTGTTGTCGTGCTGTTGCTTCGGCGCTAGCGGCGACAGAGGGTTGACCGCAAGTCATCCTGCGCGATCGGACGCGGGCCAGGTTGTCCTGTTGGAGGCGGGTCCGAGCGGTGGACTTTCTGGATCGCGCGGGCGCGTCGGTCGTGAGCGGGAGAACAATCGCAAGAACCACTGAGATGGCCAACGAACCCCCATCAGACGCAAAGCGACCAGCGGCTTCTTTCTATGTGCTGCTGGCAGCGGCGCTGTTGGTCTTCATCCAGACGTTCTGGTTGCTGGCTCCGATCCTCCTGTCGTTGCTGCTCATTCTGTTGATTACGCTTGCGGTCAATCCCGTGATCTCCCGGCTGAAAGCCTGGACCGGGAGCCGGACCGGCGCGACGGCACTCATCGTGGTGGTGGGGGTTGTGCTCGTTGGCTTGACGGGTTGGGCCTCCTTCAGACCGATGAAATCCTCGATCGCCCAGGTCTCGGAAAGGCTGCCTGCTTATTGGGAACGGCTCCAGAAACCGCTCATCAAGATGGAGCAACAAGCCGAGCGCACCGAGAAAAAGCTCCAGGCGGAAGTCACCACGGAAATTGCCCAGGCCGCGACCGCGTCGGGCGAATCCGCACCCGCGCGACCCACCAAGGAAGTGGACCCGCCCAAACCGGAGAGTGAATCGGGATCACTGCGCGCCAGCTTGAGCGAGACGATCCGGGGCGTGGTCGGCCGCTTTACGTCGGTGGCCTTCAACGTTGCCCAGATTCTCGTCGTGTTGGTCACGGTCTTTTTCGGCGTGATGTTCACGCTGATGAATCCCCGCCCGATCTTTGGAGCCATGTTTTTGCTCGTTCCCGAGCGTCACCACGACAAGGCGATGATAATCCTGCAGCGGATTGGAAAGTTCGTGCCTGGCTGGGCAGGAGCAACCCTGCTCGGGATGCTGACGATCGGCCTGCTGGTCTTCCTGCTCATGTGGCCCGTTTTCGGATTCACCGACGCGTTGGTGCTGGGGTTGATTGCGGGCATCATGGAGGCGATCCCTTATCTCGGCCCCATTCTCAGCTCGGTGCCGGCCCTGTTGCTTGCAATCGGCCAAGGCGGGATGACTCCCCTGTGGGTCATCTTCGCCTATGTCGGGGTCCAGGCCTTGGAGAACAATGTGACTCTCCCTCTCATCATGGCGCGCGGGATGAAATTGCATCCGGTGGCAGTGATTTTTTCCATGCTCTTATGTGTGGCCGCGTTTGGATTGCTGGGTGTGTTGGTCGCCGCACCGCTGGTTGCCATCGTGTCCATCATTCACGACGAGCTATATCGAAAGCGTTTTCTTCCCTCGGTCACGGACGCGGATCTGGATCGTCTGGCCCGGAGAGCCCTTCACGAAAAGGCGTCCACGGGTTCCTGATGCCGTGTTCGGGCTGCACCCACCGGGGCACGTGTCCGAAGGATTCATGCCGCCCATCCGACGTGGCCGTGCAGAGCTCGTGAGTTGTCGGACGCTCTGTGCGGTTGGAGATTAAGATGAGTGCGGCTGGTTCCAGAGTGGCTTGCCGGATTCGGGCGGAGAGGACTTCGGTCCGGTGTGCGTCGGGAACTTTGGCTCGCGCGCTTCCTTTTTTTGCTGCGTGGCCCGCTCGGCGATGGCCTGCGCGCTGTGCGATTCACCCAGGGTGGGTCCAGGCGCATGCGGCGTCCGCGTCGGACTGACCGACGAGTTCCCGGCCGATGACGAGAGTTCACGTTCGGCGTCGAGCCAGTTCTGGGTGGCGTCTCCTCCGGCCGGGCCGGACTCCTGCCAGAATCGATGGGCCAGTTCGGCTATTTCTTCGTGAGTGGGTTTGTTCATAATAAGGGCGCGGATTAAAGACACGCGGTGATGATTCGGTTAATAGGACATCCGCATCGGCCAAAATGCGGCGAACAATCCCGGATACTTTCCGCGCGCGACCGGGTTGTTCGCGGGCCACATGTTTACGCCCGTTATCCCCTGTCCTTTACTCCCTGCGCTCGCGCCCGTGGAGAAAGCTCGCCTTCTGCTTTGCCGCGAGGTGCATCGGGCATTGGCGATCTGCTTTGGAGGTTCGAAGCGCATTTCGTGGCATGCCGGAAGATCTCAGGCCTACCCGTGCATCCACTCGCTGGCGCTCGCAGCCACGCACCGCCCGCTCACCGCACGTCGTAGATCTCCACCAGCGCTTCGCCCGTCGTGCCGCCGACGCCGGAGACTTGAACCGAATAGCTGCCCGGCTGCAGCGTAACCAGCAGCGCCGCGTCCTTGGAATCTGGAGACGCGAACGGAAACGCGCCCTGGCTGGTGAAAGCCGCCGCCAGTTCCACCGTGCCGCTCCAATCATCATTGCCTGCGACCGGCGTGCCCGCTCCCAACGGGATCACGTCCAGCTTTGGATTCGCGAGCGTGCCGGCGACACCGAACGCGGCGAGCGCCGGGCCGGCGGCACGGATCAACAGCGTTTGCGGCGCCGTGCCGACAATGACAAAGCCCGCGACGAGCATATCCTCGCCCGTGCCAACGCGGGCGCGGGCGGAAACATTGGCGAGCCTTGCGGCCGAGGTGTCGTCGGCGTCGTAAAGCTCGACGAGCACGATCCCGCTCGTGCCGGCGACTCCGCTGACTTGCGCGGAGTAATTGCCGCTTCGGAAATCCGTCAGCAACGCCGCTTCGGCACTCGCTGGCGCCAGCGCGAATGCCCCCACCTGGCTCGCCGTTGCGGCCACTTGCCCGGCATTTGCCGGCTCGTTCCCAATCGTCGTTGCTCGTTAACGCTCCTTCACCGCTGAACAGGCTCATGCGTGGATCACCCAGCGCACCGCCCACTCCGAATTGCGCCAAGGTCGGTCCAATCGCGCGGACCAGCATTCGTTTGCCGCCGCCCGAAACCACAAAGCCAACGGTCAACAGCGGCGTCGCGGGCGTGACCGCGGACCGAATCGACAGGTTCATAATCCGGCTCGCGTTGACCGTGACTCGCGCGACCGCACTCGTCATCGAACCATCGCTGTTCGTGAGCACGACGGCATAGTTTCCCGCATTGCTGACGCCCACAGTCGTGACCGTGTACGTCGTGCTCGTCGCCCCAGGAATGTTCGTGCCGTCCTTCAGCCACTGCACGCTCGTCGCGCCCGTCGCGACTACACTCAAGGTGAGCGTGTCGCCGGTTTGAATCGTCTGCGCCGCCGGTGGTGTCGCGATCACCGGAGGAGCGCCAAGTCTGATATTGGCCGCGATGCTGGTGACCGAACCGACTACATTCGTTGCCGTAACCGTGTAAGCGCCGGTGGCTGCAGGCTGAATATTCGTTAGGACGAGGCTGGCATTTGTCGCCCCGGCGATCGCCGAACCGTTTCTCGTCCACTGAAGCGTCGGAGTGGGCGTGCCGGTCGCTCCGACCGTCAAAGTGACACTTTGCCCAGCGGCTACGGTCTGGCTCTGCGGTTCCGTGGTGAAAGCCGGCCGCCACACGGGCGTGCCTTTCCGAAGTGTGCCGAAACCTGGTGTCCATTGGATACCCGCCTCCCCGATGAACAGATTGCCATTGGAATCGATCGCGAGTGTCCCGGGGTAGGAGAAGAGCGCGTCGCGGCCAAGTCCGTCGACATGGCCGGCGGTGTCCCCACCACCAATCGTGGTGACGAGTCCAGCGGGAGTGATTTTCCGGATCCGGTGATTGGTC
>JBBRCR010000011.1:0-41507 GCA_038204695.1 Opitutales bacterium
GGCCTCCTCGTGCTGGTGCACGATCGGCAGCAGCATGCCTGGCCGACCGCGGCCAAGGCCGCCGGCTCCGGCATCCCGACGGTTGTCTGGTCCCCCGTGGGTACCTCTTTCACGACCAACACCGCGCCGCTGGCGTCGCACCCGGGGTGCGTGATTTTCTCGACCGATGACACCCGCTGGCTCGATCAGGGCCTGTACCTGCTGGCGGGAGGCGCCCGGATGAAGCGAGCGCGCGCGGTGATTATCGCGAAGGCGGAACGCGTGACGCGCCCCTTGGCCGAACTCGGCGTGGAACTCCAATACGTGCCGGCGCGCACGTTCATCGACGAGTACCATGCGCTGCCGGTAAACCGGGAGATCGAAGCGCTGGCCAGTGATTACCTGCGTCGTGCCCGGCGCACGCGCGGGGCGAATCGCGACGACGTCATCAACGGGGTCAAGAGTTACTTCGTGGCGAGCCGGATCCTCGAGCGGGAGGGGGGCGACGCGATTTCGATGGATTGCCTCGGCGCACTGGGCAAAACGCCGGTGAGCCTGCCGTGCATCGCGTGGTCGCGGATGAACGACGACGGCATTCCCGCGGCGTGTGAAGCCGACGTCGGCGCCGTGGCGGCGCATATCATTTCTCAATTCGTGCTGCGCCGGCCCGGTTTTCAACAGGACCCCGTGGCCGATACTGCGGATGACTCGCTGCTCGGAGCCCATTGCTCGTGCCCCACGCGGCTGCGCGGTCTCGACGCCGAGCCGGAACCATTCGACCTGATCCACCATCATGGCAATCGGGATGCGATCCCGCGGACGCTCTGGCCAATGGGGGAGCGGGCAACCTGCCTCGATGTGCTCCCGGGAGACGGAAAATCCAGAATGACGGAGCTGCTCATCTCCGCGGGGCAGGTGGTGGGCAATATCGATGCGCCCCCGGCCGGTGGATGCGTCGTCTCGGTGAAAGTGAAATTTGATGGCAGCCAGCCGGTGCTCAGTTTCCCCGGATTCCACCAGCTCTTCATACTCGGTGATTTCAAGCGGGAGCTGACGGCGTTTTGCCAGTTGTACCGTTTGAAGGCGACGCACGTATGAGAAATCACGGCGCCCTCGCGGCGTTGAGCGGGCGCGCGCGCGCGCTCGTCGTGAATCGATGCGGCGTCTGACCGCGGCGGCGGAGCAGCCACCAGGAAAGTTTCGCGCCACGATACTTACCTGTAACCTCGCCATGACTCCGCGTGTAAGGCAGACAGTCATTGCGAATCCGTTCCGCCGTTGCACCCACTCGACGCCCCATCCGCCGCACCCGGCCACCCGCCGGCTGCGGAGAGCTGCGCCTACATCATAGAGACCCAACACCTCGGCAAATCCTTTGGCCCACTGCGCGCTTCACGATGTCACCGTGCGCGTGCCCGCGGGTACGATTGGGCTGCTTGGTCCCAACGGCGCCGGCAAGAGCACGTTCATCAAGTGCCTGCTCAACCTCGAGACCCCGACCAACGGAAGCGCGCGTGTGCTCGGGCGCGACATCCGGCTTGCGAACCGGGCGTCGCGTGAACGGGTCGGCTACAGCCCCGAGCAGGACAGTCACATCGCCGGCATGGCGGGTTGCGAATCGAGTGGATACTGGAACTCATGCGCGCCCACCAGTTGCCGCCCGCCGAGATCGTCGCCAATCCCGACGCGCTCCACGAGTTATTCATCAAGTCGATTTCCGCCACTCATCCCGGGATCACGGCCGCCCAGCCGCCAACCCCCAGCGCCCCGCTTCGGACCGATCCCGCTCCCCTCGACTCCCATGGACGCCAGCCTTGATCTCAGTCGCTGGCGCACCGCTCCGCGCGGCGTTGGATACCGTCGGTGGACAATCATCGTCACCGGGTTGCGCCAGATTTTCCGGCTTCGCTTTTTCAAAATCCCGCTCGCGGTTGCGTGGACGGCCGGCGCGCTGATTGCGCTGCTTGGGTTCGCGTTTGCCCAAACCATTGTGAGTGGTGGCTGGCTCGAATCGCTCGCCAGCACGTTTGGTCCACGGGGACAAGCTGTCGCTTCAACGATTGGGGCGCTGGTGCTGCTTTATCCTGACGTGTGCATCGGCGGATTCTTCACGCTCGTGTTCTGGCTGCACTCGTTCGTCGGGCTGTGGCTCAGCTTGATCGCACTCACGAGTGTCATCCCACGGCTCATTACCCGCGATCGGGCGAGCAACGCGCTGATCGTGTATCTCTCCCGCCCGCTGACCTCGACCGATTACCTGCTCGGCAAACTGGGGATCATCATTGGCGTGCTCGCGGCCATGTGGACGGGGCCGTTGCTCTTCGGGTGGCTGCTCAGCGTCGTTTTCGCGCCCGACTCGGAGTTCATCCTTCACTCGTTCGATCCGCTGCTGAGTGCGCTGCTGTTTCACGCGATTGCGCTCGTGACGCTCGCCGCCATCGCGCTCGGCGTCTCCGCGCTCGGCCGGACTTCGCGCAGCGCGATCCTGTTGTGGATCGGGCTCTGGGTGATCCTCGGGTTCTTCACCGTGGATCGTCGCTCGCCCATGTGGCTGCAACGCGCGAGCTTCACCAACAATCTCACGCAGGTGCGGAACGCGATACTGCGTCCGGATGCCGCGCTGCTCACTGCGGGCGAGGAGCTGCCGCTGACGAACCGTCAGTTCGCGGCGAATCTTACGCGCGCGGGCACAAACGTGCATGCGGCGGACTTCGATGGCGCGCTGATCAGCCTGGGCGCCTTCGTCGCCCTCTCGTCCGCTGTATTCTTGCGAAGGATACGTCCGGAATGAACCCGCCCGCATCCATGCCCATCATCGTGGCCGAGAACCTCAGCCGGTTCTACGGCATGATCCTTGGGCTGAACAACGTCTCGTTCACCGTGCGCCCGGGGATCACCGGAATCGTGGGGCCGAACGGTGCGGGCAAGACCACGCTGTTTCGGCTGTTGCTCGGACAGATCCAGCCCGGCTCCGGCACGCTGCGTGTATTCGGGGAAACGCCGTGGAACAACCCGCGCGTACAGGCGCGGCTCGGTTATTGTCCCGAAGCCGAAACGGTGCCGGGCAACATCGGGGGTTTCGACTGGCTCGTGGCCCTCGGGATGATTTCCGGTCTCTCCGCCGGCGAGGCGAAAACACGCGCGCGCGCCAATCTCGACCGCGTGAAGCTCGCCTCCGTGCATTGGAAATAACGTCTGCCCGCGCTTTCCAAAGGCATGCGGCAGCGCGTGAAACGGGCGCAGTGCCTCATGCACGAGCCGGAGCTCGTCATCCTCGACGAACCGATGAACGGGCTGGACCCGATGGGCCGGGAGGAAATGAGCAACGTGCTGCGCGACCTGGCGCGCGACGGCCGCAGCGTGCTTATTTCAAGCCACCTCCTCGACGACCTCGAGGCACTTTGCGCGGAGTTCCTGTTGCTGCGCTGGGGCCGGATTCCGCGCTCGCTCAACGAGCCCACGTCCGCCGCGGCGCGCGCCCGCTGGCCCGGGGCAACGAGCTTCCGCACGGATGCGCCCGACGCGCTCGCGCGCTTCTTTTTTGGCCGCGGACTGCTGCGCAGTTGCGACGTCGATGACGAACGCGGCATGTTGCACGTCCGGTGGCGTGACCCGGAGGCGTTTTACGGCAACGGGAATTTCCACGCGCTGCTCCTCGAATGCGGCGTGCGAATCTTCGAAGTGCAGAATACCGAATCGCTCCTTGAGAAAGCGGTCGACGTATCCACCCAGTCATGACCCGTCCGTCCGTTGCCGTTTCGTCCGACCTGTTCCCGCCGCCACGCGTTGTGCCGCATGCGCGCCACGCGCTGGGCGGAATCTGGCGGCTGACCTCGCGCCGGTTTTTCACGGCGAACTACTGGCTGGTGCTCGCAGGTTTGCTCGCGGCGCTCGTCGTGTTGTCGATTCCCGCGACGTCCAGTTACGAGAAAGCCGCGAAGAGTTTCCTTCCCTGGACCAGCGGATTCTACGTCTGTTTCGCCGTGCCGATTCTCAGCTTTATCTTCGGCGCGGGAGCGCTGCGCGACGACCTCGGTGCGGCCTCCGCTGATTACATTTTCACCCGGCCCGTGCGGCGTCCGGTGTATGTGGTGTTTCGATACCTCGCGCACGTGACCGTCGTGCAGATCGATTTTTTGTTCGCGCTGCTCGTCATCGCCGGCCTCGGCCGGTTCTGGCATGTGCCGGGATTTTCGTCCGCGCTTCCGTTCATCTTGCCCGGCCAATTCGCCGCCGTGTTCGTATACGATGCGATCGGCTTTTTGTGCGGAGTCCTGACTTCGCGCTATGTGATCGTGGGTCTGCTTTACGGTGCGGTGGTTGAAGTCGGGCTGGGCAACGTGCCGACTCAGCTCAACCAAATCTCGCTCGTCCGGCATCTGGTCGCGCTCGTCCGGCCCTTGCACGGCGAAGCCGGCTGGTCGCTCACACCCGGGGCGCTCGCGGGTACCGCGCCCGGCACCGCGTCCATCCCCGTGACGCTCGCACTCCTTGGCGCCGTCGTGGTGACGGCCATCACGCTTTGTGCCCTGCTCTTTTCGCGGCGCGAGTTCGCTGGCTCGGCGACACGCGATGCGTGAATTTTCGAGCGGCCGCTGTAACCGGCGGACCCTCGGGTGTGTATCATGGGCAAACCTGTCTGGTATGAAATTTTCCCCCTATCGAATCCTCGCCCCGCTCGCGCTCGGCCTCCTGCTGGCGCCGCTTGCACGTGCCGCCTATAATCCCACCATCGTCGCGCCGGATGCCCGCTGGGTGGTGTATCTCGATTTCAACGGTCTTCGCACGAGTGAACTCGGCAAGGAGTTAATCGCCGCGCTCGAACAGGCCCAGACGCCGGCGGTCGGACTTGGAGCTGCCGGCCGGGTCGGGATCAATATCCCCCGGCTCCTCGCCACGGTCGGCAGTCTCACCGCGTACGGCACCAACCTGACGGCCGATCCGGCGGCGATCGACGGCACGCTAATCGCGCAGGGCACGGTGGACCTGCGGAAAATTGCCGAGAGCATCCTGCTCCAGGGCACGCTCGCCGAGCCCGAGGTGTTTTCCGAGGTGAGCGACCTGCCGTTTCCCGCGTATGCGATCTCAAATCCCAAAGCGCCAGAGGGCAAACAGACGCATCTCGTGATCGCCTTTCCGCCGGAACCAATCGTGTTGGTCAGCAAATCGAAAACACCAGCTCACGCGGCATTCGCATGACGCGCAGGATCTCACGCAGCAGACCTTCATCAAGGCGTTCAACCATATCGGCAGCGTCGATGCCGAGCGCCCATTGATCAACTGGCTGCTGACGATCGCGCGCCGGACAGCCTTCAACCATTTTCGCGACGCGAAAAAATGGGCCGGTCCACCTCTGGATATTGCGAGTGGCGAGCCCACGCCAGCTGATGCGCTCGAACAGGCCGAGCGCGTCGAAAACCTGTGGGCGCGTGCCCGCCGCGTGCTCTCGCCGCGCGAGTACGAGGTGCTCTGGCTGCGCGCCGGGGAGGAGCTTTCCACCGAGGATACGGCCCGGATCGTGGGTCTGACGAAAATTCACGTCAAGGTGCTCGTGCATCGCGCGCGGCAGCGACTGCTAAAAGAAGAGGAACGATCATGAAAACAACCCCATTACCCCGCCGCCGTCTTCGTTGTCGCGCCGTCCGTATCAGGAGTTCACTGACAGAGCGGCCGCCCGCCGCTCACCTCGAACACTGCGCCGACTGTCGCGCGTATTTCGCCGCCGTGAACGAACTGGAGAGCGGGCTGACAGGTTCCGCCGCGCAATGGTCCGCCAAGACGCCGGTGCCGGCGGATCTCGAGGGTGGCATCCTGCGCGCTGTGGCGAGCGCGCGCGGCGAAATGGTGGGCTCGCGTGCTGAGGCGCCGCCAGCCGCGGCCGCGGTGAGTGGGCTGGCTCCTTTGCGGCGCTGGAGCATCGCGGGCGGTCTCGTCCTTGCCGCCGCGGAGGGGCTGGCGATCATGGTTTCGCAACGCGAGGCGCAATCGCCATCATCCAGTGTTAATCCTGCGCTCGCGCCGCACGAGGTTGCGGCGCTGGTTGATTCCGCCGCACGTCTGTCGGACGCGTGGTGGAACCGCGTGGTGCCCTCGGCAGGCACGGCGATTCAGAACAATCCGCTGCAGCAGGAAGCTGCCTCGGTGTACGACGCGGCGCAATCCGCACTCGATTTCCTCGCGCTGAATTTCCTCCCGCCGGGTGCCGCAGGTGATACGCCCCCGCCGGCGGGGGGGCCCGCACGGAATATCTAACGCTGCGCTTGCCCCACATTTTCAACGCAGCACAGGGCGATTTTGCAGGAGCGGCGACGTCCTCGTCGCCGGACGTGGCGACAGCCACGCCATCCCGGGGCCCTGACGGGCGTCGGGCGACGTGGACGTCGCCCCTCCGTCAGAGCGGTCGTTCTGTCGCGAAATTTGTGGGCAAGGAGCAGAGGTAGCCTTTTCCTGTGGCAAGTGGCCGGCGTTCGACTTGGTCGGCCGGACGCCGAGCGCAAAAAATGCCAGTGCTGACGCAACGAAATTCGGGTTGGCTCGTCATCGTGACATCGCGTGACTTGATCGTCAGATTGCTCTACTTTGTTTCCCGTCCGGCGTTTACCCGTTACTGCCTGTTCCCATGAAAATTCGAATCCCCTCGATCGTCCTGCTCTTCCTTTGTGCTTTCGGCGTCCGGCTGCCGGCTGCGGCGCCCGCGCGACCGAATGTCGTGCTCATCATGGCGGACGACATGGGGTTTTCCGACATCGGCTGTTATGGCAGCGAAATCAAAACGCCCCACATCGATCGCCTGGCGCGCGAGGGGATGATGTTCACCCAGTTCTACAACAACGCGAAATGCACGACCACGCGTGCCTCGCTGCTGTCCGGCATGTATCCAAGAAACAATGGCAACAGCATCCCGCGTGATATTCCGACGATTGCGGAGACCATGCGCGCCAATGGTTATCAGACCGCGATGAGCGGCAAGTGGCACCTCGGCTCAAAGGCGCCGCAACGGCCGTTCGACCGCGGGTTCGACGAGTATTACGGCCTGATGGACGGCGCCGTGAACTTCTTCAATCCCGCGCAACCGGATCCCGACTTCAAGGGCGGCAAGGTGCGGACCTTCGGCCATAACGACACGCTGGTGACCGAGTTCCCCGCCGGATTCTACACGACCGACGCGTTTGCGGAGCACGCGGTCGCGACGATCAAGCGGTTCGCCCAACAGTCGAAACCGTTCTTTGTCCATCTGGCGTTCAATTCGCCCCACTATCCGTTGCACGCTTTTCCGGAGGACATCGCGAAGTATCGCGGCAAGTATCGGAAAGGTTGGGACGCTCTGCGGCAGGACCGCCATGCGCGCCAGATCGCGATGGGTTTGGTTGATCCAAAATGGAAACTGCCGCCGCCCGACTCGCACTCCTACGGCTGGTCGGCCGCGAACCAGGAGTGGGAGGACCTGCGGATGGCGACGTACGCGGCGATGATCGACCGCATGGATCAGAACATCGGGAAGGTGCTTCAGGCGCTGAAGGATCTGGGGATCGAGAACAACACCGTCGTGATGTTTTTGTCGGACAACGGTGGTTGCAGCGAAGAGCCCGGCGGCCGGGATGACACGAAGCAACCGGGTATCGTCAGCACTTATACGGCGGTCGGTCCGGCCTGGGGCTTTGCGCAGAACACGCCGTTCCGCCGTTACAAGAGCTGGTCGAACGAAGGTGGCATCAGCACGCCGTTGATTGTCCGCTGGCCCGCGCAGGTGAAGCCCGGATCGAGGACAAACCAGGTGGGCCATATCATCGACGTGCTGCCGACCTGTATTGATTTGGCCGGGGGCAAGCCGCTGGCGGAATCCGAGGGGAAGAAGACGCAGCCGCTCGAGGGCCGGAGCCTCGCCGCAGTCATTCGGGGAGGGGAGCGGTCGCCGCACAAGCAGCTGTTTTGGGAATGGTCGGGCAACTGCGCGGTGCGCGAAGGCAAGTGGAAGGTCGTGTGGGATTCGCTCAACCGAGCGAAGAAATGGCAGCTGTACGATATGGAGGCCGACCGCACCGAGATGAATGATCTCGCCGAGCAGAACCTGGAGCTCGTGAAGAGGCTCAGTGCTGATTACGCGACCTGGGCGAAGTCGCTTGGCCGCCGGTTGCCGGGGGAAAAAGGCAAGAAGTCGGAGGACTGAGATATTGGCCGCGGCGCGACGCTGCGCAGCCCGTTCAGCGTTCCGGCTTCACCCACCTCGCGTCGACGATCCATCCGCGGAATTCCGGCGCGCACGTTGTGCCGAACGGATTACGGCCGATTTGCTCGCTGCCGGAGGGGAACGCATAGCAGACTTGGTGCGTGCGGAAGACCTCCGTGCCGTCGACGCGCACGGCGACGTCGCCGATCGCGTCGAAACCAAATTTTTCGGGTTGGAATGACGGCAGCCGGAGTTCGATCGTGTGCCGGCCACCTCCAATCCTCACGACTTCGGATTCGACCGCGGGCGCGCCGTATTTCTCGAATACGAATTTCAGCCCGCCGGCGGCCGCACGCAGATAGAGGATGTCTGAACCATAGATCGCGCCCGCGGCGTACAGCGGCTCGCCCCGGGGCGCCAGTTCGTCGGGCAGGATGACTTCCAGGCGCAACGTGCCTCCCGGCTGCGCATCATCGAGCAGCCACGCCGGTGGCGCCACCTCGTCGTCGCGATACACGCGCTGGGACGTTTGCCGGATCTCACCGGAGAAATCGGGGCCGATGGCGCCGCCGGGCGCAACTCCCCATGGCAGGGGCTCGACAATCAGACCGAGCGCGCGGCCGCCACTGAACCAGACGGCGACGCTGGAGCGTTCGCGAAATTCCGCGCCGCGCCGCAATTCCCGCAGCCAGCCGCGCGGCGCGCCATACAGCGAGGGCAGCTGCACGCTGACCGTGTGCGTGTGATCCGTTTCCCAACTCAGCAATTCGCCCCAGCGCGTCGGCTCGTTTGCGCGCTGGTAGCCAAAGCGAATCAAGTGATCACCCGTGTGCTCGATTTGGATACGTTCGGCCGCGTGCGCGTCGGTGGCGCGCCAGAATGTTTCCACCGTGCCCGGCGGGCGCGGTTGAAACCGCACTTTCAGCACCCGTGGGCCGTCGAACTGCCCCAGCCACCGGCCGACCTCGGAGAGCGCCGTGTGGCTGCGGCGATCGAGCTGGTGCCAGAGCTTCGGGTCGTCCCGCCGCAGCGAGCGTCCATGATAGTCGAAGCTCACGAGCACGCCCATGACGACGGTCGCCAGGCACAGGATCGCCCCGGCTGCGCGACTCAGCGCGCGCCGGCCGAATCGCATGCGGCGAAGCGGGCCACGCCCGGCTGATTGCGCCCAACGCTCCAGGCCAAGCAGTCCACCCAGGGCGAGCAGCCCAAACGCCGGCGCGAAGTCCGCTTGATAGCGCATCGTGGTGGAAAAATAGCAGAGCATCAGCGCCGCGAGCGGCCCACCATAACCGGCCATGCTGCCGATCACGGCGGAAAGTGAGCGGCCTTCCGCCGGATCTCGTCGCCACCAGACGAGCGGCAGCGCGAGGGCGAACCAGACGAAGGGAAAAGTCACCGCCAGCCCGGAAACCTCCTCCGTGCCGAAGTAGCCGGGGATGTCCACGAGTATGCGTTGCGCGAATACAAAGGGGAAAGCCCAGGTCCAGTGGAGCGGTTGGAAGAGATACACCGCCGCGTTGTGCGGCAGGAACCGCAGGCTGAAATGTTGCAGCTGACCCTCGTAGGCGCCCGACAGCTGGTAACTCTGGCCGAACTCGAAGGGATTCTCGAACCGCGCATAATTGTACGCCATCAGCGCCAGGCCGCATGCGGCGAGCGGCATGGCCGCCGCCAGCGCCAGTCGCAAGGCGGTCGGATGCGGCGGCGGGGCGGGCGGGTGCGCGGCAGTCTTGGGGATCGGGGCGTCCTGTCTCCCACTGGCGGTCGGGTCCAACGGGCGTTGCCGCCCTGCCCACCACACTGGCGCGAGCAGCAGCGGTGACGCGAAAAGGCAGGTGGGCCGCGAGGCGACGGCGAGCCCCACGCACAAGCCCGCCGCGGCCATGGCCGCGATCGGCCGGCGACCGTGAATCGCCAGATACACGCCCACGAGCGCGAGCATCGAGAACGCGATGCCGGCGGCGATGGGCAGTTCCCAAAACATCGGGCGTTGCGCGAGGGCCAGCAGATGCGTGCCGAAGCCGAGCGCGAGCACGCCGAGCGACGCGGTGACGATGGCGCTTTCCGGGAAATAGCGTCGCCGAATCGCCAGCCACAGTCCGCTGGCCGCGAGAAAGGCCATGCTGCAGAACACGAACCCGGCCGCGCCCATCGTCATCTCGCGGCCGGTGATCACGTTGAACGGCAGCATCAGTGTCAGGGCGGGCGCGGCCCCGAAATACAGATAGTATCGACCGCGGAAATACGACGCGTCGCCGAGGCGGTGCGCGCTGTTCTGGGCGGGATCGTACGGATCGGCGAGCGCGAGCAGTTCCGGTGAAGGGGCTTTGTCGAGGTGGAGATGGCCCTGCCGCCAGCCGCGCACGAGCAGCCGGTAGTAATCGAGATCCTCCCAGTCGCCGAAGCCATTGTTCGTCGCAACCGTCCAATAATAAAACCACACGACGAATCCGAGCGCGGCGGCGACCAGCGTGGCTTCGAGCCGGCGCGACCAATGGCCATGGGGATCCGGCCGGACCGCCGCGACAGGATGCGGGGCCGATTCCGGGCCTTCGGTGGTCGCAGTTCGCGCGGGCATTTTCGTTCGGCGGAGGAATTCCGATTCGCGCGGAAATTACGAACCCTTTTGCTCGGGCCGGTGCCTGCTCCGTGGCTGCGAGCGCCCGCGAGTGGACGGTTTCGGAGACATCGACAAGTACTCGAAACACCGCGCGAACCCACAAAGGTGGGCGGACGTCCAGAGTGTACAACCGAAATGAATACATGGGCGGGACGCCCATGCCACGCCGGGCAATGCACGGCGAAATGCGAATCAGAGTTACTGACTCGCAGCCACTAAAGCTCATCGGGGCTGGCGCCTGCCGTTACCGCCAGAGTCGCGCGCCACTATTCGAACAGGGTTCGACCCCAAACGTGAACTGCGGCCCCCCTCGCCGTAATGCCGCGTTGCCAACGATCAATTCCGCGTCCAAACGAAAGTCGTGAACCTTCCCCACGTTTTCACCTACCCGGCAGCGGCCGCGATCTTGCTTTGGTCAGTGGCGGCCGTCGTGCCCGCGTCTCATGGCGCAAAGCCATCGGACTCCGACCTCGACCGCAAATTGCAGCAACGGCTGAAGAAATTCCCGGAGGCGGACGCCAACCGCGACGGCGTATTGACGGAAGCGGAAGCGCGCGCGCATCAGAAGAATTCAAACGTCGGAAAGACCGGTCCGGCGCCGGGCAAGGTCAAGGGCAAGGGCGAAGCCACCCCGACGTTCGCGAACGTCCGTTACGGGCCGCACGAGCGAAACGTGCTTGATTTCTGGCGCGCGCCGGGTGACGGGCCGACGCCGGTGCTTCTGTTTTTGCACGGCGGATCGTTCAAGGCGGGCGACAAGTCCGCTGTGCTGGCCCGGCCCATTTTTGCGCAGTGCATGGCCGCCGGCATATCGATCGTCTCGGCCAATTACCGCTTCAGCTCCGATGCGCCGTATCCCGCCCCGATGCGCGACGGAGCGCGCGCGGTGCAGTTTGTGCGCGCCAAGGCTCGCGAATGGAACATCGCACCCGACCGCATGGCGTTGAGCGGCAGTTCGGCGGGAGCGACCATGGCCTTGTGGATCGCGCTGCACGATGACCTCGCTGATCCGGCGAGCGGCGATGTCATCGGAAGGCAGTCAACGCGCGTCGCCTGCGCCAGCCCGCACAGCGGAACGGCGGGCCTCGAGATTGAATATTTCAAGCAGCACGCCGGTGTGACCAGACTCGGCAACGCGCTGTTTCAGCTGTTTGGGGCGAATAGTCAGGCGGAGTTCGCGCAGCCGGACAAACGTGCGCTCGCGCGGGATGCTTCGCCGATCGCTCACGCCACGAAAGACGATCCGCCCCTGTTTCTCACCTATGGCGGCGAACCGTCGGAGGCGCCGTTCAAGGCAGATAGCGCGCAAGCGGCGTGGATTCACCATGTGTCGTTGGGGCTGCCGCTGAAATCCCGATACGACGCACTCGGGCTCGCATGCGAACTGCATCATCAAGGGCAGCCGGCGGAGGCCGCCGCCGAGATAGAATTCTTGAAGAAACACCTGTTAGTGCAGCCACGGCCGGCGTCGCGCTGAAGCGCATTTGACGGCTGGAGGCCACAAGAGCCCCGTATCTTTGCTCGAGGATGCGAATCGTCATTCCTCCACTCGCTGGCGCTCGCAGCCACGGAATGGCAACTCGCTCCGCTTCGCGCCAGCACGAGATACGCTGCGGAACTCAGCCAGCCGCCTACGCCGCGCGTCGATCCGCCTCGAGTTTGCGGCGGGCAAATTGCCGCCGGCGAAAGTCGGTGAACTCCTTGCGGTAAACTTTCTCGGCGAGAGCGAGCAGCCCCTTCCGCAATTGATCGACCGACAGGCGGGCGGGTTGATAAATCACGTCGAACAACGTGCATTTTTCCCACGCGCCCGGCTCGATGATCCGGCCGGCGCCTGCCAGTCGATCATACAGCGGCGTACCTGGGAACGGCGTCATTATAGTGAGCTGAATCTCGAAAAGTTCGCTCCGCTGGATGAATTCCCACAAGCGGTCAAAGGAAGCCTCCGTGTGCGTGTCGAGCCCCAGCACGAAACAGCCGTTCACCGTGATCCCATGGCTCTGAATCCGGCGGATGCTATCGATATAGCCCGTCCGCTGGCGCGCTTTCCAATTCGTTTTCAGCTCCATGCCGTCGGTGCCTTCGTCGGAATCTTCCAGTCCAATCAGGATCTGCGCGCAGCCCGCGCGTCGCATCTTCGCCAACAAAGCGTCGTCGTGCGCCACCGAGATGTCGGTCTCGGTGAACCAGCGCACGTGTTCGTCCGCGAGTGCGTCGCAGAGCGCATGGCCGTGACGCTTGTCGGCAAACGTATTGTCATCGGCGAACTCGATGAACGGCGCCGGCCAGAAGTCCTTTATCCGGTGTAATTCGGCGATAATCTTTGGCACCGGCTTGGTCCGGTATTTCGGATTCAGGCGGATGGACGCGGCGCAGAATTCGCAATTCCACGGGCAGCCCCGCGTGGTTTGAATGGTGATCCGGTTGTATTTGGTGACATCGAGCAGGTCGAAGCGTGGCATGGGCGCGTCAGCCAGATTGAACGGCACCGTCGTGTGATAGCGTTTCTTCAGCCGGTTATGTTCCAGGTCGGCGAGCACGTGCGGCCATGATGGTTCGCCCTCGCCGGCCACGATGGCATCGGCGTGCGGCTCCGCTTCGTCGGGGCACAAGGCGACATGGAGACCGCCGAGGATGACTTTGGTCCCGATGGCACGGTAACGCGCGGCGAGCCGGTGCGCGTCTTTCGCCATGGCGGTGAAGCTCGATATCGCAACCGCATCGAACGGGCCGGGCAGTGAAGCCTGGAGTTCGGGCGCGTCGACGTCCGGTATATCCACATACTGGATTTCGTGCCGGTCCGGGGTCATGCCGGCGAGCGTCAGCAGGCCGAGGCTGGGCAGTGACGCGATGACTTTGCTGCGTTCGACGAAGCCGGGCAGGTTGAGCCCGATGGTCTTGAGGTCGGGGTCGACGACGCGAATGCCGGAGAGGGCGAGGAATCCGATCTTCATGGGAAGGAGAAGACAAGGCAGGTGATGGCGATCAGCGTGGAGCCGGCCGGGAGGAAAAAAGCATGGCGGAACGGTTTCCGCCATGCCGTCAGAAAACAGTTGAGCGGCATCGTGATCATGCCGATCACGAGCAGCAGCGACCCGACTCGCAGGATGGGCGAGGGCGGCAGGTTCGCGGCGGTGAGCGCGAACAGAATGTTGATCAGCCCAAGCCCAAAACAGGCGATGTGGCCGAGCCGCATCAAGCGGCGGGGGAACGAGCCGTAGCCGCCGGCCCAGTCTTCGCGATGGAAGAAGAGTCCCATGAGTGCGCCGGTGACGGCGCCGGCGAGGAAACCGATCCAGCCAGCCAGGAGATTGGGAGCGAAGGGCATGTTGGTCTGCCTCCCAATGCGCGCTTTTGGGAGAAAATGGATCACCCGCCAATGGCGGAATTGTCGGTCATCGCGTCATCCGCTCGCGGGCGCTTCTCTCAGGCAGTACGCGCCTATCGGGGTGCCATTGGTTACGGCCATGAGCGCGAGTCGGGTGGAGTTCGCAGTGGCTGAGACTCGGCGGTGTTTTCGCTGTCCGAGTAGCGCCATGTCTCCGACTGGCGGGTTTGAGCTGAATTGTTTCGCGAGCTTCGCGGCTTGGCGTGAGAAATGTCTGGCGATCGACACACGTCCACTCGCTGACGCTCGCAGCTACTGACGAGCCGCTACGGCACGCGTTCCGATGGGTTTGCCTTCGCGAAAGCGCGCAACCTTCCCGCTACTGCTTCTTCTTTCGGGGACTCTTCGGCTCGATGTTGAGGTACGTCTTGTTCAGCATCTGGCTCTCGTAGAGCTCGAGCAGCCGGACGCCTTCCCGCGGTTTCACTTGATCCCGGCGCGTCGCCGCATCGATCTGCGCCTTCATCTTCCGGCAGAGATCCTCCTGCTGATACTGCACGCCTTCGATCACATCGGCAATCCGGCTGCCGCTCAGCGCCTCCTCTATATAGAAGCCGTTGGGCTCGTCGTCCTCGAGGAACACATGCACTTCGTTCACGCGACCGAACAGGTTGTGCAGATCGCCCATGATATCCTGATACGCACCCGTCAGAAAAATGCCCAGGTAGTACGGCTTGTTGTTCAGCGGATGCAGCGTGATATAATCCTTCACGTCCTGGAGATCGATGAACGACGCGATCTTGCCGTCGGAGTCGCAGGTGATGTCGACCAGGATCGCGTTGACCGTCGGCTTCTCGTTCAGCCGGTGCAGCGGCGCGACGGGGAAAAGCTGCTTCAATGCCCAATGATCGAGCAGCGATTGAAAGACGGAAAAATTGCAGACGTACTGATCGGCGAGCAACCGATCCAATTCGTGGAGTTCCTCGGGTTGGTAACCGCTCTTGCGGCCTTCCTTGGCGATCTTTTCGCAGATTTGCCAGAAGAGTGATTCGGCCGCGGCGCGGTTCTCGAGATCGAGATAGCCGAGATTGAACAGCGAGAACGCCTCCTCCTTTTTCTGCAGCGCGTCGTGGAACCGCTCCAGCCGGCCAAGCTTGCCCTTGTTCTTGAGCATGCCCTCGAGGTCCTCGACGACCTTGTGCTTTTCCTTCGGTTGATGCTGCTGGCCGAGCGACTCGCGCTTGTTGATGCGCTCGAAGACCTCGACCACGAGCAGTGAATGCGGGGCGACGATTGCGCGGCCCGATTCGCTGACAATATCGGGCACGGCCACGCCGGAGGCGTTGCAGACCTCGCGAATGTTGAACACGACGTCGCGCGCGTATTCCTCCATCGAGTAATTCATCGACGACTCGAAATTCGTCCGCGATCCGTCGTAATCGATGCCGAGCCCGCCGCCGACATCGAGGTAGCCCATGGGGAAACCCATTTTGGCGAGCTGGCAGTAGAAGCGCGACGCCTCCACCACGGCATTCTTGATCGTGAGGATATTCGGTACTTGCGAGCCGATGTGAAAATGGACGAGCCGCAGCGACTGGCGGAGCTTGGCGGCGCTGAGCTTTTCGATCGCGAACAGGATTTCCGCGGTGTTGAGGCCGAACTTCGCGTTGTCGCCGGTGGACAGCGCCCATTTGCCCTCGCCGCGGGTCTGGAGCTTGGCGCGGAATCCGATCATCGGCTTCACGCCGGTTTCGACGGAGAGCCGGATGATGTCGTCGAGTTCGGCGAGCTGTTCGACGACGATGATGATTTTCTTGCCGAGCTTGCGGCCGAGCAGCGCCAGCCGGATGTAATCGTGGTCCTTGTAGCCGTTGCAGATGATGAGCCGCTGCGCGCCTTCGTGCATCGCGAGCGCGATCATGAGCTCGGGCTTCGAGCCGGCCTCGAGCCCGAAATTGTAATCCTTGCCCGCGGCGACGATTTCGTCGACCACCTCGCGCAACTGGTTGACCTTGATCGGGAAGACTCCGCGGTAACCGCCTTTGTAGTCTTCGTCCTTGATCGCCTTGGCGAACATCTCGTTGAGCTGGATGACCCGATGGCGGAGCAGATCCTGGAAACGGATCACCATCGGCGCCTTCAATCCCATCCCGAGCGCTTCGTTGACCACATCGAGGACGCGGATGCCGCGACCATCGGTCAGGGGCTGCACGTTGACGAAACCGTCGTCGTCGACCGAGATGTGACCGGAGCCCCAGCGCTTGAAGCCAAAGTGTTCTTCAGACTGCGCAGCTGACCAGGCGGAGGAGGATTTGCTTTTCAACGCGAGGGTAGGGAGTCGGGGTTGGAAGTTAGAGGGCGAGAGTTGAGAGTGAAGGAGGTGCAACGCAAGCGACCAGCGGCGCGTTTTCGAAGCCGGCGCCGCTTCGTCTCCCCCGACGGAAGTTCCGAGGTTATGGCTTGCTTTTGCAGGAGACGAATCAGTTAGATGCGTGTTTTCTTTTTTCAAATCACTCAACACGCAATGACGAAAATGTCCTCGCTGATCCGCTTGCCGGAAATCCTCGCCCAGACGGCCGCGCCGGGACAGCCCGCGCCCAACGCCATCTGGCAGTTCCTGCCGATGATTTTGATTTTCGCGGCGATGTATTTCATCCTCATCGCGCCCCAGCGGAAGAAGCAGAAGGAACACGAAAAGATGCTGAAGGCCCTGCAGTCCGGCGACGAAATCATCACCAACGGCGGCATTTTTGGTGTGATCACCAACGTCAAGGATGACCGCTTTGTCGTGCGGATCGCCGACAACACCAAGATCGAGCTCGGCAAGGGCTTCGTGCAAACCGTGCTCAAGCGCCAGGAGGCCGAAAAGAAGTAATCAGCCGAACGTGCGTTCAACGCGTCGTTCTCCCGCCGTGCTGACGTTCGCGCCGCGCCCGTAACCGCCTGCGCCGGAGTAGGAGCGACGGAGCTCTCCGGACGGCGCTGGACAGCGCGTCCCGGAAGCCGGATGACGGCTCTTGACGCGACCCCTTTCAACCCAACCGAACAATGCTGAAACGCAACCTCTGGAAGCTCGTGCTGACCCTCGCCGTCCTGGCTTGGTCGGTGAGCGAGCTTCTTCCCCTCAAGGACGAGCCCTTCGTCGACTACGTGCGCTCGCACGCCACGGCGAAGCAGCCCGAATTTGCCAAGCTCCTCGATGACGCGGCCGCCCGCAAAAAGAACCTCCAGGCGATCAGCGAATTTGTCGCCCTCAAACAAATCGGCAAGGAGCGCCGGATCGATCTTTCGCAGTACTTCCCGGACGTGCGCCTCGAGGAGTCGCTGAAGAACATCGAAAAACGGAACGATATTCTCCTGGCCGAACTCCTTCGCCGTTCAAAGGCGCGGCTGCAGAAGGGGCTCGATCTCGCCGGTGGCGTGGCGTTCACGCTCGAGACCGTCGATGCTCCCGCCGACGTCGCCGACGTGTATGTGCGGAAAGAGAAAATCACCAAGGCGATCGAGATCATCAGCACGCGCATCAATGCATTTGGTGTCGCCGAGCCAATCATCCGCCAGGTGGGCGACAACCGGATCGAAGTGCAGCTCCCGGGCCTGAATATCCGCGACAACCCGGATATCGTGAACCAGGTGAAGGCGCCGGCGCGGCTGGATTTCCGCATCGTTCATTCCAGCCTCGCGCCCGCTCCCAACGTGGAGGCGCCTCCGGGATACGAGATCAAGACACTCGACTTCGAAGGGCGTCGTGGAGAGACGGGCACGGAGGAACTGTTCGTGAAACGCATCCCGGAAATGACGGGCGAGATGGTTTCAAATTCATTTGCCCGCCCTGACATGTATGGGAAACCCGAGGTGATTCTCGAGTTCACCAAAGAGGGCAAGGCGCGGTTCGCAGAGGTCACGCGCGCGGTGGTGGAGAGCGGACAGCAGGGCGGCCGGCTCGGGCGGCTCGCCATCGTGCTCGACGGCAAACTCTATTCCGCCCCGACCGTTCGCGAGGAAATCAACAGCGACTCGGCGCAGATCACGGGAAGCTTCACGGACCGCGAAGCGATCAACCTGGCGAATGTTTTGAACAACCCCCTCGATGTCGAACTCGTCGTTCGGCAGCAGTACGAAGTGGGGCCGTCACTCGCGTCGGGTGCGATCGCGAGTGGCAAACGCGCCACGTACGTCGGCGTCGCTCTCGTCGCCGGTTTCATGATCATGTATTACACGATGGCCGGCTTGATCGCCGTCGTGAGCGTGACGCTGAACATCCTGATCGTGCTGGGCGTGCTCGCGAGCCTCGGCGCAACACTCACGATGCCCGGCATTGCCGGTATCGTGCTTACGGTCGGCATGGCGGTCGACGCGCACATTCTGATCTTCGAGCGCATGCGCGAGGAATTAAAACTCGGCAAAACGCTCGTGACCGCCTTCCACGCCGGCCACGAGAAGGCGTTCACCACGATCGTGGACGCCAATCTCACGACGCTCATCACGTCGGGCCTGATGATCGCGTTCGGCACCGGCCCGGTGAAGGGCTTCGGCATCACGATCACGATCGGCATTTTCTCGACGATGTTCACGGCGCTCATCGTCAGCCAGATGCTGCTCGAGTATGCCATCGGCTCCGGCGTGAAGAAGCGGATGGTCATGATGAATCTGTTCGGCGCGCCCGCGATCAACTTCGTCAAGTACGGCAAGCGCGCCTTTATCGCCTCATGGATCATCGTCGCGGTCGGCGTTGTCGGCGTGGGGGTGAAGGGCCATAAGATTTACGGCATCGACTTCGCCGGCGGCGATGTGGTCACGATGTCGTTCAAGCAGCGAATCGACACCGCGCAGCTGCAAGCGGCGGCGGATCGCTCGAATCTCGGGGAAGTGACCCCGGTTTATCAGAGCGAAATCGGCAGCGGCACCGAAATCCTGAACATGCAGGCCGAGGTCGGCAAGGCGGACGCGGCGGTGCAGATGCTCAAAACCGCGTTCCCGCAAGCCGGGTTCGAGGTGCAGGGCAAAACCACGATTGGGCCGGCCATCGGCAAAGAAATTCAGTGGAATGCGCTCATGTCCATCGGACTCGCACTGGTCGGTGTCCTCCTCTACGTGGCGTTTCGGTTCGAAATGGGTTACGGCGTCGGCGCGGTGGTCTCGACCATCCACGACGTCCTGATGACGGTGGGGATCTTCGTCCTCAGCGGCCGCCAGTTCACCGCGCCCATGGTGGGCGCCGTCCTCCTCATCGTCGGTTACTCGCTCAATGACACGATTGTCGTATTCGACCGGATACGCGAAGAGTTGAAGCTCAACCCGACTGGCTCCCTACGCGACATCATCAATTCGGCGACCTCGAAGGTGCTGGGGCGGTCGGTGCTCACAAGTTTGACCACGTTTCTCGCGGCCCTCGCGCTCTTCATTTTCGGGGGCGGCGTGATCAACGATTTGTCGTTCACCTTCCTCGTTGGCATCGTCACCGGCACGTTCTCCTCGATCTTCATTGCCAGCCCGATCTTCTACTGGTGGCACAAGGGCGACCGGAAGCACGTCGAGGCGCATCACGATATCGCGCCGAAGTACGAGTGGCAGGGCACCAGCAAGGCGTCCGAATAGGTCTCTTCGCGATGTCGTTGCACGGGGCATAGCGACCAGCCAATCCACCCGGCGGGAGCCGGATGGAGGCCTGTCGGTTTACCTCGCTCGCAACCACGCGCGAAAGGGCCAAGCATTTATCATGCGCTGGACTCATACGCCGTTCCCGGCCGAGGAGGTCGAGGCGCTGAGCAAACGTGCCGACGTCAGCCAGGTGCTGGCGGAATTGCTGCTGCGCGCCGGCTTCACCGACGGCGATGCGGCGAGCGCCTTTTTGCAGCCGGCGCTGGCCGGGCTCAACGATCCGTTTCTTCTGCGCAATCTCGAGGCAGCCGCCACCCGGCTCCGCCAGGCCATCGCTCAACGCGAACAAGTGGCGGTGCTCGGCGACTACGACGTGGATGGCGTGAGCAGCACTGCTCTGCTCGTGATGGTCCTCCGGCGTTTCGGGCTCAACCCGCGCTTCGTCGTTCCGCGCCGCTCCGAGGATGGCTATGGGCTTTCGCGCAGCGCGATTGACCGCGCCCTCGAAGCGGGCAAGCCCAACCTGTTCATCGCGCTTGATTGTGGGACCAATTCGCGCGAGGAGGCGGCCTACCTTCGCGGCCAGGGCGTGGATGTGATCGTGATTGATCATCACCGCTCCAAAGAAGAGGAGCTGGTCGATGCGATTCTGGTCAACCCGCATGTCCATGTCGATCTGACCAACGGCGACCGCGCGTGGCGGCATCTGTGCACGGTCGGCCTCGTCTTCAAACTCGCGCACGGGTTGCTGAAGCAGCTGCGCCAGGAGAATCACCCGGTCGCTTTTCGGATCAAGCTGCGCGATCATCTCGACCTCGTCGCGCTCGGCACGATTGCCGATCTTGTGCCGCTGACAGGCGAGAACCGGATCATGGCGCGCCACGGCTTGCGCATTCTCGAGCAAACGCAACGTCCGGGTTTGCGTGCGCTCATGGAGGTGTCGGGCGTGAAGCCATCGCAGGGCATTACGCCGACGGATATTTCGTTCCGGCTCGGGCCGCGGATCAACGCGAGCGGGCGACTGGCGGATGCAGCGCTGTCCGTCGAACTTTTGCTCAGCGACGATGGGGCGTTTTGCACCGAAACCGCGCGGCAGCTGGATACATTCAATCGCGAGCGGCAGGAGATCGAGCGCGCCATCACCGATGAGGCGGAGAAGCTGATCGAGACGCAGTTCAGCTCGCTGGCCGGCATTGTGCTTTTTGCGGAAAACTGGCACCCGGGCGTGGTCGGAATTGTCGCCGGCCGCGTGACGCGGAAATACAATCGTCCCTGCGTGGTTCTGGGCAACGAGGGCCAGTTCGCGAAGGGTTCAGGCCGGAGTGTGGATGGCGTCAACCTGGTCGAGGTGCTCGCCAACTGTTGCGAACATCTGACGAGTTGGGGCGGTCATCCGATGGCGGTGGGTGTGGCGCTGCCGAAGCTGCACCTGGAGGCATTTCGCGCGCGTTTCGCCGAGGCGGTGCGTGCGCACGTCGGTGGCGATATCGCGGCGGCGCGTCTTGATCTCGCCGCCTGGCTGATGCCTGAACAAATCACCGAGAGGCTCATGGACGAACTGGATGCGCTGCATCCGTTCGGCCAGGGGAATCCCGAACCGATTTTTGGGATCCGTGGCGTGGTCCTGCGGAGTCCGCCCGAGGTCTTCAAGGAGCAGCATTTTCGTTTCAGCTTCGAGGATGGCCGGGGCCGCCGGTTGCACGGAGTGGCTTGGAAACTGGCGCCCCGGCTTCCGCCCACAAACACTCGTCTGGATTTCGCGGTGGAGTTGAAATGGAACCACTTCAATGGCCGCCGGCTGCTGCAACTGGTGCTGATCGACTGGCGGCCGGGAACTCAACTTACGGCCGGCGATTCGGCACGGTGATCTCCAGCAGCATGCCGGGCAGGAATTCCCCGGGCAGCGTGTCGGGATCGCGGTCGTCGTCGATGACGCGGATGCTGTATCCACGTATCAAGCACTCGCGATCGCCGATGACCTCAAAAGCACCGGGGTGGGCGAGCGTGACCTGGCGGACATCGAGGCGTTTCGCAAATCCGAGGCGTGTGCCGTTGAACCGGGCGTTCAGCACGGCGTTCGGGTTGATGTCGGTCGCCACCGCTCGGGTGGCTCCAGCTTGCAGCGCGCAGCAGGCGAGCAGACCTGTGCCCGTGCCGATCTCGAGCCCAACTTTGCCCTTCACCACATCGGTTTCGCGCATGAGCTTGCGCAGACTCGGTGTATCTTGTGGCTCCCAGAAGACGGTCTCAAATTGAGCGAGCGATCGCGGCAGGTCCTCGATGGACACCCAGTTCACCGCGCCGTGGTAACCGAAGGGCGTTGGATTTTTTGTGTCCTGCCTGGGTGAGCACGAACTGAGCAGGGCCAACCCGGCGCCGGCCAGAGCCACGTTGAATTGTGAAACTAAACGTTTCCGTACCACGGGACGGCGTCGTGCGCGGTTCAATAAATCACCGCCGGCGCGAAGGCATGATGGAGAGCAGGCGAGTTCGAACAAGATGCTCGTTTCATGGGTCAACCGCAGTGGAGCCGGGCGGGCGGCGCAATTCGTTTTTGGCTACGGCGCGGGAGTCGTTGCTCTCCGCGGCCGCGGCAACCAATGTCCGGCAACCTTTCTGAAATCGTGAAATCATGCATCACTGACCGGAGGTCCATCAGCCGCGCGGGCCTGAGTGCCTGCGGCCTGGCACGATGCCAGCGTCTCATCGGGGCGCTGCTCCTGACGCTGGGCGGCGCCATGGCCATGCTGGCCGCCGCCGGGACTGCGAGCGGGCCGGTGATTCGCATCACGCCGGCGGGTGAGCATTGCTTTTTTGGATACTACGATATTCCCGCCGTGGACGCAAAGACGGGGCGGCATCTCATGCACCGGGTGGCGTTTCGCGACCGGCTGCCCACGGCGGAGGACGAAGCGGAACTCGGGACGATTGCCCGCGACGGCCGCGGGGGATTCCAGCCGTTCGCCCGCACGCGCGCATGGAATTTCCAGCAGGGCGCGTTGCTGCAATGGCTCGGCGATGGCACGGGGCGCGTCTTCTACAACGAGGTCCGGCCCGATCGCAAAGGATACCGCGGAGTGTTGCACGACCTGGGCACGGGGGCGCGACGATACACCGATCGCGCGCTGGCGAATGTCTCGCGCGATGGCCGTTGGGGACTGGCGGTCGACTTCGATCGGCTGCACGACTTCCGCCCCGGATACGGCTACGCCCTGCAGGACGACCCGAGGGCCGGTGTCCCGCACCCGGACGACGATGGGATCTGGCTCTGCGATCTGCGCAGCGGCCGCAGCCAGCTGGCGTTGAGTCTCGCGGCGCTGCACGCGCGGGTGCGGGGTCTCTCACCGCTGATGGAGCAGAAGCTGCTCATCAACCATCTCACGTTCAATCCCTCCGCCTCGCGCTTCGTATTTCTCGTGCGAAATTTCCCCCCGGCCGGACCGCCGATCAAGGGGCAATCAGCATGGCAGACCGTCGTGTTCACCGCGGCTCGCGATGGCAGCGACGTGCGCCTGATGGTGCCGGCCGGAATGGCTTCGCATTACCACTGGCGGGATGATTCGACCGTCGTGTTTTACAGCGACGGACCCCAGGGCCGGCAGCTTTACGAGATTACCGATGCACCCACGCCGCGCTTCGTCGCCCTCGATCCAGCCTTCTTCAAACGGGACGGGCACTGCAGCTATTCAGCGGACGGACGCTGGATGCTGTACGACAGCTATCCCGACGCGCAGCGTCATCAGCGGCTGTATATATACGACTTGAAGAACCGGCGCGGGCGGGAACTCGGGCAGTTTCCGGCGCTGCCCGCGGCGGTGACCGATGTGCGGTGCGATTTGCACCCGCGCTGGCTGCCTGATGGACGGGTCAGCTTTGACTCGACGCACGAAGGCTATCGGGCCAGCTATGTGCTGGACGTAACTGCCTTGTGAATACGTCCATTTTTCGCGCGGCGGGTGGGCGCGTCTCCTGACCTCGCTTGGGAAACTGTTTCCGCAGTCGCGGGTGGAGGTGAGCGGGGCGGCCGGGGTGGATGTGGCGGTGGCGTGGAAGGACCGCAAGCTACTGGTCAACTTGGTGAACACCGCGAGTCCCCATGCCTCGGAGCCGATTCTCGATACGCTTCCCGTCGCGGGCCCGCTCGAGGTGAGCATCCGGCAGCCGAGGAAGCCGGTTCGCGTCTCGCTGGAGGCTTCGGGGGTGGCACCATGCGTTCGATCACGTTGGCGCCAATGGAAGATCCCTGGATGAACCTTTCCGGGGCGCGTGCGTCTAACTACCGCTGGTACAGTTAGCGATTGCAGACCAGGGGAAGCCCGGAGGAAGCATTGGCGTGCGGACTCCGGGTTTCTTATTTTTCCGCGGGAGAAGGAATTTCCGGGGGTTCGCTCTCTGGCGGATGAGATGCCCATGTCTGCGGTGCAACCCCTGGCTTGGTGCGTTCACGAACGAACACGCCAACCCCGAGCGGCCCATGGTTCAGCTGGCCGCCGCAGCGCTTGCGGATTTGCACGTCGTGAAATTCTCGCTTGCGGTTGAAGTCGAATCGTCGCTTCTTCTCGCCTCCTTTCGCGCACCTGTAGCTCAACTGGATAGAGCGCCAGACTACGAATCTGGAGGTTAGGGGTTCGACTCCCTTCAGGTGCGCCACTTTTTAACCCGCTGATTTTTTGGGTTTTGAGGAGTTCGCGACTTGTCGCCGATCGAATGTGCCAACGCCAGTGCCTTGTGCTTCAATGGTCGCCCGCATTCACCGTGCCGGCGCCCTGGTGGAACCACCCCCGGCGCGGGGAATGACGTGACCACGTTGGTCCGCAGCTTGACGGTGGACCAATGTCACACATCAATGTTTGACATGGCGACCACGACGACAACCCGCGACTTCATCCGTCACTTTGCACGAATCAAGAAAGCCGCAGCGAACGGTGATGAAGTCCTCGTGCGTGACCGGAAAGGACAGACGTTCGTTTTTCGTGCAAAGGGCGCCGGCGCGAGCCTGGGTGAGCAGCTATCGGACATTCGCGGGGCGTTCCGCACGGGCCGTCCGGCGAAGACTCTCGACGGATTCGGATGCAATCGGACGTGAGACCAGTCGCTGACACTGGCCTGCTTGTCGGATTCCTGGATTCGTCGGATCAGTTCCACGAATGGGCAGCGCAGTGTTTCGACGAATTGCGGGCGTCCCTGACGACGTGTGAAGCGGTAATCGCCGAAACCGAATATCTCGTGCCGGGTTCCGGTGCTCTCCTGATGGAAATGGTGAAGCGTGGGACGCTTCGGATTGTTCCATTGCTGCCAACCGACGCGGAACCACTCGGTGCGTTGATGAAGCGCTACCCCAAAATGCAGTTTGCCGACGCTTGTATTGTCCGGTTGAGCGAAACGCTGCCGGATGCACTCGTCTACACGACGGACAAACGGGACTTCACGATTTATCGTCGTCGGCGAAACGAAGCCATCAAAACCATCACGCCCTGACGCGTTTGCTAGTTTTTCTGTCTTTTCGCCGGCTTTGCGAACTCGGCTTTGTCGGGCAGCCGCGCGCTAGCCTTTCGCTTTGAGGCGTAACTGTGTTGTGAATACACGGATGATCGCCCGCTCATCATCCGTGGCCTGCGATGCCATTTCCGAGGGACGTCCGAAGGACGTTGAGAAGCGCCGGGCCGGCAAATGGCTTGAGGAGGACGTCGGTGACACCGAGGCTTTCCAGCTCTTTCCGTTGGGCGATGTCGCTGAGCCCGCTCGCGGCGACAATCTTCAGAGCGGGGTTAATCGCAAGCAGGGCCCGGACCAGGGCGAGGCCGTTCATGACGGGCATCATCAGGTCCGTCAGCACGAGATTGATCGCGTTGCCGTGTTGCATATAGAGCCCGAGTGCCTCCTGGCCATTGGCCGCGGTGATCACCTGGAAGCCCTGCTGCTCGAGGAGCAACCGAATCGTGGTGCGAATCTCGAGTTCATCATCGACGACAAGGACGGTGTGGCCGTTGCCGAACGCCGTGGTGCTTGCCGGCGCCGGGCCGGTGGATTCCACCGGGGCTTCGGGGCTTTCGGTGATGGCCGGCAGGTACACTTTGAAGGTCGTGCCTTTTGCCGGCCCCGAATTCACCGTGATGAAGCCGTCGTGGTTTTGGACAATGCCCATGACCGTCGAAAGCCCAAGACCGGTGCCCTTGCCGACTTCCTTTGTCGTAAAAAATGGATCGAAAATCCGATGCTGGACGTCGGGAGAAATTCCGTTGCCGGTGTCGCTCACTTCGATGACGACGTACGCGCCGGCCTTCAAGGTGGGCGGAAGCACGGCATCGCTTTCGCTGGGGCTGATGTTTGCAGCCGTGACGGTGAGGGAACCGCCCGTGGGCATCGCATCGCGGGCGTTCACACAGAGGTTGAGCAGCACCTGATGCATCTGCGTGGGATCGGCGGCCACCGGCCACAAGTTGGCGGGCACGGATTGGCACAGGTCGATGTCCCGGGGGAACGTCTCGCGCATCATCTGCACCATTTCCTTGATCAGGTATCGGGTTTGTACCACCACCCGTTCGCCCATGTGCCCGCGACTGAAGGTGAGCAATTGCTTGATGATGTCGGCGCCATGCTTGGCACTGGTTTGCATCATGTCGAGGAGCTCTCGATCGGCCTGATCATCCACCCGCTCCCTGAGCATGCCGGAACCCAGGAGAATCGGCGCCAGGATATTATTCAGATCGTGCGCGATACCACCGGCGAGCGTTCCGATCGCCTCCATTCGCTGCGCCTGGAGCAACTGCTGCTGCATCGTCTTTCGGTCGGTGATGTCCTGCTTGATGGCAATGAAGTGGGTAATCTCACCCTGCCCATCGCGCACCGGTGTGATGGTCATGTCCTCCGCGCGAAGCTTCCCATCTTTGCGACGGTTGACCACCTCGCCGCGCCAGACTTGACCCAGGAGCAACGTTTCCCACATCTGCCGATAGAACCGGGCATCGTGCTCGCCCGATTTGAGAAAATCCCGCGGATTTTTTCCCGCGACTTCCGCCAGCGTCCAGCCACTCAGCTTGGTGAAGGCGGGGTTCGCCCATTCAATCCGTGCCATGGTGTCAGTGATCAGCACGGCATTTGCGGCCGCCTCGAGCGCCGCGTTGTGCAGCCGCATGGTTCTTTCGGCCGCGCAGCGCGCCGTGATGTCGCGGTCCATTCCCCGGTAACCGAGCCAGGTTCCGTCCGGGGCAAATACGGGCACGCCGTTGCTTTCCAGCACGACGAGCCGCCCATCGCAATGGCGCTTGACGTTCGCCAGCTCGGTGAAGGGCAGCCGTGCCGCCACAAAGCTGTCCAGCGCGCCCCGCCACCGGCTCGCTTCCGCCCCCGAAGTGAGGTCGAACGGGGTCCGGCCGATGACGTCCGCTGCATCCACGCCGAGCAGATCCTTCACCCGGGGGCTGCAATAGGTGTAACGGAGATCGGCGTCGAGCTCCCACATCCAATCGAACGAGGTTTCCACCAGATTCCGGTAGCGCTCCTCGTTCGCGCGCCGCGCCAACTGCGCCTGCTTTTGGTTCTCGACCACGCTAAGCAAGGCGCGCCGGGAGAGCTCGGCCTCCTCGAGCAGGCGCGTCGCTTCGACTTGGGCGGCCCGCGCCTGCTCCTCGGCCATCCGGCGATCCGTCACGTCGTTGAAGGTGGCGAGAACGCCCCCTTGCATCAGCGTGCCCGAGATCACGATCAGGCAAACGGTGCCGTCCTTGCAGGTGACGCGATATTCCGAGGAACCCAAATCGCCGCCCCCGCGCATGGCCGCCCCCAGGCTGGCTTTCCATGTCGCGATCGTCTGCTCCCGGTACGCCGCGTCGGGGAAAGCGCGCTGCCACCAGGCCGCCAGCGTCGGAATTTCCGCCAGCGTGTATCCAAAAAACCGGACGAAGCGGTCGTTGACAAAGCGCAGGTTCTCCTGGTGGTCGGAAAAACACATCGGCAGCGGCGCCTGCGTCACCAGCAGCCGGAACTGCTCCTCGCTCGCCTGCCGTGAATCCTCCGCTTGTTTCTGAAGGGTGATGTCGCGGGAGAATACCGAGAGTCCGCCGGACGAGGGATAAAAGCGGTGCTGAAACCAGCGACCCAGCGGCGCGTAGAAAAGCTCCAAATCGATCGGTCGCTGCTCCGCGGCCGCCTGCAGATCCGCCGCTTGAACGGGGGTCCCGATCGCTTCCGGGAAAACCGTCCAAAGGTCACGCCCGATCAGGTCCTCCCGGCGGCGCCCGACGAGCTCGGCGAGCTTCGGGTTGACGAATTGATAGCGCCAGTTGCGATCGAGGATGGCAAAGCCATCGCTGATCCGCTCCAACGTTTGCGTGATCTGCGTGCGGCTGGCGTCGGCGGATTGGCGGGCGGAATCCGCCTCTTCGAACCGCCGCCGGCTTTCCTTTTCGCTGGCGGCGAGCTCGCGGGTGCGCGCGGCGACGGCGTGTTCGAGCGACGCCTGCCGGCGGGCGATCACAAAGGCGGCACCGCCGAACAGGACCGCGATGAGGAAGGCCGACAGCTGGATAGACGCGACCAAGTTCCTGGTTTCGGCGGACCAGCCGGCGGTCGGGGCGGCGGCGAGCGTCCACGACCCGTCTGGCAATGGCACCGTGGCGATGGCCGGACGGTCGCGGAACACGGCTTCCCGGCCGAAGAACACC
The DNA here is from genome assembly GCA_038204695.1 of Opitutales bacterium. Taxonomy (GTDB): domain Bacteria; phylum Verrucomicrobiota; class Verrucomicrobiia; order Opitutales; family Opitutaceae; genus ER46. The sequence goes on from JBBRCR010000011.1 coordinate 28,362, forward strand.
TGTCCGGCCGAATCCTTGACCGCCAGCCGGAGTTCCTCCGCCCCGTTCATCCCCGCCTGCTGGAGGAGACGCTCGAGATCGAGAATCACCACCGCCATGCCCCAGAACGTGCCGTGGCGAAAGATGGCCTGACGCGCGACCACGCCAATGCCACCCGGCCGCAACTCATAGGGATCGCTGATCGTGGTCGCGCGCGAGCCGATGGTCCGCCGCACCGCGGCCCGGACGTGCGGCCGCTCGTCCCCAAGCAGATCCTGCAGCGTCAGCCCCCGCACGGCGTCGTTATTGGAAATCGGATACACGAGGGCGGGGCCGCTGGGGGGGAAGAGCTGCAGGAGCCGGATGACCGGATCGCTGGCCTGCAGCCCGGCCGCGTACAGGGCAAATTCCGCCGGGATCTCGGGATCCGCGCCGTGCAATTCCGCGAACGCGCGGAAAGCGTCCACGAGTCCCTGGCGGCGGTTGATGGCGGAGGCGAGCGAGGTGCTCAACCCGTTCAGCCGGTTCTGCACCTTGAGCCGCTCGTCCGCGTGATGCTTTTCCTCCTGGGACTGGCTGACCCGCCAGCCGAGCGCACCGGTCGCTACAAACACCAGGAGACCCAACGTCACCGCCCGGCGGGATGCATTCCAGCGCCACCACGCGCGCCCGCCGCTGGCGGGCGCCCGGCTCGACGGTGCCGTGCTCATGCGGCGGCGCCTTCGCCACCCGCGGGCGAGCGGGGGCTGGCGTACCTTGGCGGTTGACCGGCTGCCGCGAGCAAGCGGTTCACCTCGAAGGGGGTCGCGAGGCGGGGAGCAAGCTGCCGGTCCACGAGCACGATCGACGCATAGCGGTCGCCGCCTTTGATCGGTCGCAGCCAATCGGCGACCGCGGCCTGTGCTGCCGCCGATTCAGGTGCCGACCGGAGCGATGCGACGCCCTTGGCCACCGCCGGGGTGTGCGCGAGGAACCGGCCATCATTCAGCCGCTCGCTCCGCCAGTCGGCGAGTTGTCGGACCTTTAGATCCGCAATGGTTTCAAGTTCGCGCCAAATCGAATCCCGCGAATGTTCGCGTTGGCGCTGATAATAAACCGCACCCCCGACCGTGACGAGAATGGCGAAGGCGCCGGCGATGAAGCCAAGCCGGTGGCCAAACGAACGTCGGTTGGCAACACCCGGTGCGGACAGCTCAGTCATTGCCCGGCCGGCCCGCTCTCCGCCGGTGAGTCGATGGATAAGGGCCGCGCCTGCCCACCTGGTGAGCTTGCTTCAATTCCGGCCCAGCGGGACGAGATGCCACCTGACTCATGGGATCGGGACATCGTTCGATTAAAGTTGGGGGCGCGAAATCTCACCGGGATTGATATCGGCGGAAGTCTGCCGTTTTCGAGTGTCCCGCCAAGCCACAAGCATTCAGATGGTACGATTTCGACCCCGTCCGAGGCAGAATCCGACCCGAGCATCGCAGGAGATGCGGAGTATTTCGGTTAACTAATTGGCAGACTGCATCCGATGCCGTTCGGCCGTCCTCCTCATGGCTTTTAATAACTCCCCGGTCCTCCCGCCGGCTGATTCCGCGCGGACTGACCCTGAGGCTGGCCGGTCGGGTGGACGTCTCCTAACGGGGCGAATCGCCGAAGATTCCGCTGGAAGGACCGATGGTTGTTGGGCGTATTTGCTCGCGGGCTACTCCCTGTTCGGGACGTGGCTGGCGATTCAGGTTTACTTCCCAGGCCTCGTCCAACCGTGGGTGAATCTGGCTGTCTTTACCGTGGTTATTTCGTCGGGCCACGTCCTTTTCATGTCGGCCCAGCGCAGCCGCTTGAAGGCGGAGGACGCGAAACGGAAAAAGATCGAGCGAGACCTTTCGACCAGTGGAGAGCGACTGCGGGCGGCCCTCGAGGAAGCGGAGTCCGCGGCGAGCTCGCTGCGCAGTAGCGAACTATTGCATCGCTCGCTGGTTAATGCTTCGCCCGATGCCATCGTGGTGCTCGATGCCGCCGGGCTGATCAAGTTCGCGTCGCCCCGTGCGTATCGGATTTTCGGTTATGCGACCGATCAACAGGTGGTGGGCATCAACATGCTTTCGCATGTCGACGGAACCGATCACGGGTGCGCCCGGGCGAATCTCGCCCGCCTGATCCAGGGGGGCGAAATTGAGCATATCGAATACACCCTGCTCCGCAAAAACGGCACCGCCTTCCCCGGCGCTGTGACGGGTGCAGTCATGCGTTCACCGAGCGGTGAAACGAGTGGTGCGGTCGTGGTGGTTCAGGATCTGACTCACCAGAAGGAGCGGGAGGCGGCCCTGCGCTCCAGCGAGATTCGTTTCGCCACTATTTTCCGATCCAATCCCATCGGCACCACTCTCACGAGGCTGCACTCCGCGGAGATCGTCGATGTCAACGAAGCGTTTCTCGAAATCAGCGGTCACTCGCGCGAGGAGCTCATTGGCAGGAAGTCAGTTGATTTCGGCCATTGGCCGGATGCGGAAACTCGGGCGGCCATCGTGGAGCGCGTTTGCGCCCACGGACGAGTCAAGGGGGAGGAATTCCCGCTATCCACGAAGAGCGGAACCACCAGACATATGCTGGTCTCCTTCGAGCGCATCGAATTGGAGCGGGGCGAGTTCCTGTTGGGAATGTGGATCGATGTGACGGAGCGCAGGCGGGCCGAGCTTGAACTGCGCGCCAGCGAGGAACGATTCCGCGAGGTGGTCGAATCCATTTCCGAATGCTTCTGGGTGATCGACCTGCGCGCCTGCCGGGTCACTTACGTGAGTCCCTGCTTCCAGACCATTTTTGGCCGAACATGCGAGGAACTCTATGCTTCCACTGATTGCGGAGGCAGTTTCGTCCACGCGGAGGATCGCGAGAAGGTCAGGGTCGCGTTCGCCGAATCGTTGCAGCGAGGTAGCGGCGAGCTGGTGTACCGCATCGTCCTGCCGACCGGCGAGGTGCGATGGGTACGCGGGCGAGCCTTCTTCATTCGCAACGCCGTCGCGCCAGGCCATGCCCGCATCGTCGGGGTCATAGAGGACGTGTCCGAGAAGAAGCGATTGGAGCAACAGATGCTGCAGGCGCAACGGCTGGAGGCGATCGGGACATTGGCGAGCGGGGTTGCCCATGATATCAATAATATCCTGGCGCCCATGCTTCTCGTCCCACACCTGCTTCAGAGCAAACTGACGGTCGCCGCCGATCGGGAACTGCTGTCGATGGTGGAGGAGGGAGCGTGCCGGGCATCGAAAATTGTCCAGCAACTCTTGCAATTCGGCCGCGGCAGCGAACCGCAGCGCACCGGAGTTTCACCCGAGCGACTGCTCGATGAATTGCTGTCGCTCATGCGGGAAACGTTTCCGCGCGCGATCGAGATTCGCACTCAGGTCGGGACGCCGGTTCCGGAACTCTGCGCCGATCCGGCGCAGATCCACCAGGTATTGCTGAATCTCTGTGTCAATGCCCGTGACGCCATGCCCGCGGGTGGGGTGCTCACGATCGGATGTTGCGGGTATGAATACACCCCGGGAGCGCCCGCGCCGCATCCGGATGCCCGACCTGGCAGGTATATCGTGTTCTCCGTTCAAGATTCGGGCTGTGGGATTGGACCGGAAGCACTGGACCGCATCTTCGATCCCTTCTTCACCACCAAGGGCCCGGGTGCGGGAACCGGCCTGGGCCTCTCAACGGCGCGTGGAATCGTTAAAGCGCATGACGGATTCGTGAGCGTCGATAGCACCGTCGGCAAAGGCACGACATTCGCGGTCTACCTGCCGGCCCAAAATGAACTCGGTGCACGCACGTGTCCGGAGAGCGACGAGACCGTGGTCGGTCGCGGGGAACTTCGTCCTCATCGTGGACGATGAAGCGGCCATCCGGAGTACGTTGGCTGTGCTCCTGAAGCAAATGGGCCTTCAGGTGCTGCTCGCCGAAAATGGGATGGAAGCCTTGGATGTCCTGCGAACTCACGGCGCGACCGTGCGGCTGCTGCTGACCGATTTGATGATGCCGAGGATGGGCGGTATTTCGCTGCTGCGGGAAGCGCGGCGACTGGCGCCGCACGTGGCGGTGATCGCAACGACGGGCCTGTACGATTCCACCGAGATTCAGCAACTCGCCCCGCTGGGCGTGAACGAAATTCTGCGAAAGCCCTTTACGAGTGATGATATGATGAAGGCGGTAAAACGCTGCCTCGAAGGCGCTCGCCGATGAAGAACGCCGATGAAGAACGCCGATGAAGAACGCCGATGAAGAACGCGAGACTTGGAAGAACGCGAGACAGGGAAGACTTCGGAATCTTCCGCGTCTTAATCTCTTCCCCGTCTCCCCAGTCTTCCCAGTCTTCCACGTCTTCCAAGTCTTCCCCGTCTTCCACTAACGCCGGCAGGTCCCGGAACCGCCGTAGATCTTCTGCACCAGGTTCGAGGCGGGCGTCGCGCTGGCAGCTCGGGGCGCGGCCAGACTGCACCGCAGGAGCAGTTGCTCGTTTTCCCGTTCGAGCTGCAGAATCTGCAGGATTCGGCTGCGGGTGCGTTCTATCCTGGCCCGCATTTCCGGGTCCCGGATCAGCCCGCCGGGGAGCTCGCGCAGGGCCGCGACATTGGCGTCGAGCTGTCCTCGCAAAGCCGTCTTGCGCTCGATCAGGGCCGGGCTCGGCGCGCGCTGGTGCTGCCGCAAAAAGCGGTTCTCCTCCAGCACGCATTGGTGCACGTCGTCGCAAACGCGAAGATGATCCTGGATGATTTCCTGCTGGTTCATGGAGTGGCGGCGGTTTTCGCCGGCAGAGTTCCTGCGGCGGCGACTTGTTTACCGGTGTGGTGCTCGACGAGAGTGCTGACCTGCAGCGTCGCGGCGTCGCGCCAGGCCAGATGCTCGAGACGCCAGGTGGCCATGCGGACGAGTTCGTCCAGGCCGGCCCCCTGACTGGTGCGCGCGCTGTCCAATATAAGCTGATACGCCGAACGCGCCCGCTCGGGCTGGCCCGTCCGCTCATAGCACAATCCCAGCTGATAGGTGGTGGGCAGCCGCCAGGCCGGTTCGGTCGAGAGCTCCAGAATGTTCGTGTAGATGGTCTGGGCGTTCAGCACGTCGCCCGCTTCAAAAAAGGCGTTCGCGAGCTGATTTCCGGTGCGCTGCTGCCAGTACGCCCGGCGTTTCGGGTCGGCCCCGGACTTTGATTGCTCCGCCTGTAACAGCTGGAGCGTGGCGGCGTACGCCTCCTGCGGGCGATTGAGCTCCCGCAGCGCAGTCGCGAGCAGATAGCGCGCTTCGGGTGCATGCTCATCCTGCGGCCACTGGCCGAGGAACGAACGCAGGGTCACGACGGCGCCGGCGAGGTCCCCGTGCAATTTTTGGGCGAAGGCAGCTTTGAATTGGACGCGGGCGCGGTCCTCCTTCGCGAGGTCGAGCAGGCCGAGCCTGACGTAAAATTTCCCGGCCTCGATGAAGTCACCCGATTCAAAATACGTTTCGGCGATTTCGAACTGCGCGGTCTTTGTCAGCGCCTGATAACGTTCGAGACTCCCACTGGGCAGCTTCAGCGTCGAGTTGATCACACTGTAGAACCGCGCCAGTGCGAGCTTGTGGGCGCCGAGCGAACGGAGCGTGCGTCCGAGGTCGAGCAACGCCTCCGGAATCCGCTCATCGCCGTGGTAGTCCCGCAGGTAGCGTTCATAGACGGCGGCTGCTTTGGTCAACGACTGCTGGCGCCGGTACATGTGAGCGAGCGCGAGGAGCGCCGATTTCACGTCGGAGACCTTCGCCGCCGGAGCATCCAGCACCTGCCGGAGCGCGATTTCCGCCCCATCATAGTCGCCGCGTACGGCGAGTCGCGAGCCGTAGTCGATCAGCTGTTCGAACTCTCCGGCCCCGGGCGATGACTCGGTCGATGCGGGTGCCGCCGAGGGATCAGGCGGCGGGGTTTCCAGAGGGCTTGCAATGGACGCCGCCGCCGCGGTCCCCACGCCCTGGCCGTGCGCGGAAGAAGCCAGCGCGAGGCCGCCGGTGGCGGAGGCGATCCGGAATAGGCGCAAAATCGGGCGGCGGTTCATTCCGGGGTTTGCGAGTAGGGGGAGCGCAGGGAGACCGGCTTCCCGCGGAGCTGACTCGCTTGAGCCAGCACCAAGCCCAGCACCGCCAAGCAGATTGCCATGTAACTCCTGAAGTGAACCTGACTGGAAGAACGGTTTTTGTCGTTATCTGCCGCCGCCGTGGCCACTCGCAGTCGGCGCGGAGCCGGGGAACTGGAAGTAGGGCAGGAAATCCTCGGGGCGTATGGTTGACCGCAATTCATCATGGAGAATGGGAGGAGGCGGTTTTCCGTTTGGTGCCGAGGGGGAGGATTGCTCGCGCGGGAAGCGCGTCCCGGCGGAGTTGATGGGAGCGGGCGCGGGCGGTGCCGCCACCGACGATGCTGATGCGGTCGTCAGTGGTGCACCGGGCCCTGGAGCCGGCGGAGCGCCGGCCGGTGGTCGATTTAAACGATCGGTTGGCAGTTCCGCGGGCCCCAAACGAAGGGGCGGCGAACCGACGAACGGCAGGTAAGGGACTGAGCTGGCTCCCCCTCCTGGGCGCCGAACCGGCGGCTGGCCGGAATAGACGGCCGGGGCTGCGCCGGCGGTCTGCCCTCCCGTGAGGAACAGTACCGCCATGCAGCCCAAGGCCGAACGTACGCGGACGCGTGCCGGCACGGTTTCGCAGTGATTCATTTCGGAGAAGACGTTCCATGGTGGTGGATTCGCTGATTAGCCCGTCTCGTTTATCGGCACAGCAGGGACGGAACTTTAGCGTGGCGGGAAAAAATTCACCCGCCCCGATTTTCCTGACCCAAAGCCGCAGCGTGAGAGGCAACGAGGGGTTGGAGGAGGCCTCTTCCGTCGGGTGCGGTTCCGCCGGCTTCCGATCACCCGTCTGAGATCGGCGTGTCCAGGAGATGCCGTAGTTTCCGACCCATCTCATCGAGGCTGTACGGTTTTTGAATGAAAAGAGGGTTGCCGAGTTGCTTGAGCGAGGCACGGGTGTCCGCTCCGGCGAGCCCGCTGATGACCATCACCTTGAGCAAGGGGCACGAAGAGCGAATCGTCTTCAGTACCTGTATCCCGCTCGCGCCCGGCATGTTCAAATCGAGCAGCGCCGCGTCGAAGCGGCGACTCCCGTCGCGGAGCAATTCAATCGCTTCAAGCCCGGTGGCGGCCGTGGCGACGCGATAACCCCGGCCGGAAAGGGCCGTGCTCAACAGCGTGCGCAGGGCTTTCTCGTCGTCGACCACCAGCAGGGATTCCGTGCCCCGGGGGAATTCCGTTGGGCCCGCGGCCAGCGCCACCGGGGACGCGGCACCGTTGAGCGGCAGGAAAACGTTGAACGTGCTGCCCGCTCCCGGGGTGCTTTCGACGTCGATGAACCCGTGGTGCGCGATCACGATGCCGTAAACCACGGCCAGACCGAGCCCCGTGCCCTGGCCCGGCGGCTTGGTGGTGAAGAACGGTTCAAACAGCCGCTGCCGCACCTCCGGTGGCATGCCGATCCCTGTATCTGAAATCGTCACACAGGCGTAGTCCCGCTGCAAATCCGCCATCGCGCCTCCGGGCAGCGTCGCCCCCCCACGCGCGCGCGTCGAGAGGGTGATGGTGCCGCCCGCCGGCATCGCATCGCGTGCGTTCACGCAGAGATTCAGCACGATCTGCTGGACCTGCGAGGCATCCGCGAGCAGCGGTGGCAGGTTTTCCTGCAGATCGAGCTGGAACACGACCGTGCGGGGAAAAGTCTCGGTCAGCAGCATCACGAGTTCCCGCGCCACCTGGTTGAGGTCGACGGACGAGAACCGCACCTCCGTCTTGCGGCTGAACGTGAGAATCTGCCGCACCAGCCCGCGGGCGCGGTCGGCCGCGCGGTGGACTTCGCGCAGGCCTTTGTCGATCACCGCGGGCTCCGACCGCCTTTGCTGGCAGAGTTCCGCATACCCGAGGATCACCGCGAGCAGGTTGTTGAAATCGTGCGCGATCCCGCCCGCCAGCGTGCCGAGGCTTTCCATCTTTTGCGCCTGCCGCAGCCGCCCCTCGAGCCGCTTCCGCTCCGTGATGTCTTCGCGCAGGCACAGATAGTTGGTGATTTCGCCGCTCGATCCGCGGAGGCACGAAACCTTCACCGATTCCCAGACCGTTCCGGCCGCGCCACGGGTGGTCGCCAGTTCGCCGCGCCATTCGCCGCCGGCACGAATCGTGGACCAGAAGGCTTCATAGGACGCCGTATCGGGGTGGCCGTCGCGCAGTACGTCGACGTTGCCATCAAGCAGATCCTCCAGGGTGCGGCCGGTGACTTCGGTGAACTTCTCGTTCACGTATTGGGCGCGTCCGTCCAGATGGGTGATGACGATGGCAACCGGCGATTGTTCGACGGCGCGTGAAAGCCGGTAAAATTGCTCCTCGGCCAGCCGCTGCAAGGTGATGTCGCGGCCGGTGGCACGGACGCTGGTGATGGCGCCGGTGGTGTCCTGCACGGCCACCTCCTCCCACGCCAGCCAGCGCACGCCCTGCGGCGTCAGCCACCGATGGTACGCGGTGGTCCGGTGCGGCGGGCGGGCGATTTCGTCGAGCGTGGCTTGCAGCTGGCCGGCATCGTCGACGTGCACGAGTTCCACCAGCGGCCGGTTCTGCAGATCCGTGGGGGGGCGGCCGAGCTTGCGGGCGAAGGCGACGTTCGCCTCGAGAATCATGCCGTCCAAGCTCCGACAATACGCTAGTTCGGCCCCCTGGCTCCACGGGCCCAGCTGGTCGCGCACGGGCGGGCTCTCCGCGATGAAGTGGGGCAGGGTGGCCATGGGCTACAGCATGCCATGAACGAGCGTGGGCAGCCGCTGCACGTAACGGGCGAGGGCGGCGAGGGCCAGCCGTGAGGCCGGGCAATCGTCGCCATAAAGCAGCCGCCAGCCCGGCAGCGTGAGCCACGAATCGGGTTCGACCGGCCTCACCGGTTCGAAACCCCCGCTGATGCCGGCATAACGCACCAGGTAGTCCGCCACCTGCACGGCGGCCGGAAACAAGGCGTGGCGCGTGGCCGCATCCGGCGCATGGTGGTGACGGATCGCGACGACAATCTCCTCGGACAGGTGGTGGCACGTGGCATAGTGCGCCCCGATCTGCGTGTGGTCCCAGCCAATCAGCGCGCGTTCCTGAGCACAGTAATCAGCGGGATCCTGCGCGTTCATTTCGATCAGCACGCGCAGTTCCTCGGGGAACGCGTGGGCCATGACGATCTTCCCGATGTTGTGCAGCAGTCCGACCAGGTAATCGGTGTCGTCGTCGATTTGCAGCGGGGTGCCCGCGAGAATTTCACGCGTGAGCAGCGCGGTCGCCAGGCTGTGCATCCACAGTTCCTTCCAGGGCAGCGCGACCGAAGAGTTTTGCTGGAGCCGGTGCAGTTCCTCCAGGACCGGAGTGGCCATGGCCAGCTCGCGAATCTGCCGCAGCCCCAGGTAAAATACGGCCTCTTCGATGTTGTTCACGCGCGTGGACAACCCGAAGTAGACGGAATTGACCATGCGCAACAGCCGCGCCGAGAGGGACGGATCCCGGCGGATCACCTCGGCGATCTGCGAGTTCAGGCTGTGGTCCGAGCGGACGAGCGCGTGCAGCGCCGAGTTGATGCTCCCGAGCGAGGGCAGCTTCGGGCACGCGTGGATGCGGCGGATGATGGCGTCGTCGGAATATGCCGTCCCAAAGGAAACGGGCGGCGCAGCGGAGTCGGAAAACATGAGAGGTGGGTGAAACGTGGTTGAAACATCGGCGTGGATGGTGCCGGCTTGAGTGAAATCGCCGGCGGGCCGCCGCCCGGCACCCCTCAAGATTCGGATGAAATGTGCCGATAGGAGCGCAATGATTGTCACATCGCGCACGCGCGAAACCCTCCTGCACGTGGTGAAGAACCTGCGGGCGGCGCCGGTGGTGCTCGCGCAGCTCGGCCGGTTGCTGCTCCTGGCCGATCGGGACCTGGCGGACGCGGTCGTGCTCTTGAAACGCGACGTGGCGTTGACCTCGCGCCTCATCCGGCTGGCGAACAGCGTTTTCTACAGCAGGGGCCAGCGGATCGGCTCGCTCGAGGAGGCGCTCGCCGTCGTCGGTTTCAATGAAGTGTACCGCCTGGCCGGGCTGGCCGCCGTCGTGGAAATTGCGGACTGTGATGTGCCGCTATACGGCATGAGTGCGGCCCAGTTTCGCGAAAATGCCCTGTTTGCCGCCCTCATCGTGGAGCGGCTGGCGAGCCGCGCGGAGGTGCATCCGGGCGAGGCTTACGCCGCGGGGTTGCTCCGGGCGGTCGGAAAGATTGCACTCGATCGCGTGATGCGCGGCCCGGCCATGCGGGCGGCGTATTCACCCCGTGAACACGGACCGGTGGCGGAGTGGGAACGCGATGAGCTGGGCATCACGAGCTGTGAAGCCGCGGCGATGGTGCTGGAGAACTGGCGGTTTCCCCGTTCGGTGGTCGACGCCATCCGCCACCAGTATGTCGGCGTCGATGGCGGGGGGCGGCTCGGCTTTATTCTGCACAGCGCGTTGTCGGCGGTGGATTGCGCCGGGGTGGGATTGCCCGGCGAGCAGTGGTACTGGTCGGGCGTGTCGGAAAAGCTGGCGGCGGCGGGCTGCGGGGAGGCGGTGTTCCACGAGGCCGTGGAAACGGCCCGCGAGGAGTTCGCCGTGGTCCGCGGCCTGCTGGGGTGACTCGCGCATGACCCTTTCGCCGCAGTTACGGAAGCGACTGAACGAGGCGGTCGGGCAGCATGAAGCCGGACGGCTGGAGCGCGCCGAGGCGCTGTACGCCCAAATCGCGGCCGACGCGCCGCGCGTGGCCGCTGTATTTGAGTTGTGGGGACGGCTGGCGGAACAGCAGGGGCGGCTCGACGATGCCATCCGGCGTTTCCGGTACGCCCTGCAACTGGAGCCGCGCTCCGTGGCGCGCGGGATTCAACTTGCCGGGGTGCAGATGGCGGCGGGACGGGCCGCCGACGCGGAGCAGGTCCTGCGCCGGCTGACGGCGGAACAGCCGCGGAGCTTCGAGGCGTGGACGGCGCTTGGATTTGCGTTGAAACTCCAGGCCCGGCTCGACGAGGCGCTGGCGTGTCACGAGCGGGCCGTGCAGAACAATCCACGGTCTGCCGAGGGCTGGCAGCACTACGGATTTACCCTGACCCTGGCCGGACGGAATTTCCAGGCGCTGGAAAAACAGGATCGCGCGCTCGCCTTGAACCCGCGGCTCACCGGGGCGCGGTACGGTCGCGCCCAGGCGCTGCAGCGGATTTACCGGACGGAGGAGGCGGTGGCCGATTACGATGCGGTGATCAGGGCGGAGCCGAAAAATCTCGAGGCGCGGAGCTTCCGGTTGTTCGCCCTGCAGAGTCTCGATGGCGTTTCGCGAGAGCGCCTGCTGGCGGAGCACCGCGCCTATGGGGAACTCGTCGGGCGAGGTCCCGCGGTGTTGCCCGGCTGCGATCCGGCGCCGGATCGGCGGCTGCGCGTGGCAATCCTCTCGCCGGATTTTCGCACCCACTCGTGCGCCTATTTCATCGAGCCGCTCCTCCGCGCGCTCGATCCCGCAGCGTTCGAACTCTACCTGTACCACGATCACTTCATCGAGGATGCAGTCTCGGCGCGGCTGCGCAGCCATGCGGTGGTCTGGCGCAAGATCGTCGGTCAGACGGCCGGCGTGTTCGAGCGCCTGGTGCGAAGCGATCAGCCTGACGTCCTCGTCGATCTCACCGGCCATGTGGGCAACACCATCCGGCTGCCTTCGCTGGCGAAGCGGCTGGCCCCGGTGCAGATCACGTATCTCGGATATCCGGATACGACGGGCGTGCCGGCGATGGACTATCGCTTCACGGACGCGATCGCGGATCCCCCGGGCGAAGCGGACCGTTTTGCGACCGAAACGCTGGTCCGTTTTGCGCCCGTCGCGTGGACGTACCTGCCGCCGGCCGCCGCCCCCGATGTCAGTCCGCCGCCGTCGGCCGCCGGTGGGCCGGTCACCTTTGGCTGCTTCAGCAGCCCGACCAAATTCACCGATCCGTTGCTCGCTGCGTGGGCGCGTCTGCTGGCTCGAGTGCCGGAATCGCGTCTGCTGCTCAAAGGGCGCGATTTTCACGAGACACCGGTGCGCGAAGCCATGCTGCAGCGCTTGCACCGGCAGGGTGTGCCGCTGGAGCGTGTCGTCCTGCTGCCGCGCGCACCGGACACCGCGTCACATCTTGCTCAATACGCGCAGATGGACATCGCACTGGACACGTTTCCCTACACGGGCACGACGACGACCTGCGAGGCGTTGTGGATGGGCCGGCCGGTGGTGACGCTCTGCGGCGACCGCCATGCGGCCCGCGTGGGCGCCTCGCTGCTCACCGCGGTGGGACACCCGGAATGGATTGCGCAGAGTGCCGACGATTATGTGCGGATCGCGGCGGAGCTGGCGGACCGTCGCCCTGCGGGCGCCGTCGCGGGCGCTTTGCGGGATGCGGTGCGCCGCTCGGCGTTGATGGACTACACCGGACAGGCCGCCTGTTTCGCCCGGGCCTTGCGGGCGTGCTGGCAGGAACGCGGGCGAGCGGCGCGCGGGTAGGAAGATTTTGCCGCGTGTCGCAACGCGGTGCATGGCGGGAGGGCCGGCAGAAAAATATTCCCGATAACCTGCTGCTGTGGGCGCCCTTATTCTGCAGCCCTGCGGGGTCGGTCCAACTCCTGCGATAACGCCCGCATGCTTCTTTCAACCTGTGCTCCCAATGTGTTGAAGTTGTCGGCTCCGGCTTATCCCTCCGAACTGAACCTGGACGTTTCCCTGGATGAACTCGCGGGCGCGATCACTGCGCACGTGAATGACCCGGCGGCGACGGAACCTCGCGCTCGCATCGTGCGTTGGCGGCGCGAGGTTGCGCGGGAGATTTGCGGGCTGTCGAAGCAAGCGGCCCAGGAGCCGGTGATGGCCCGGGTGCTGGACGTGGTGCGGCAGTTGGCGGAGTCGGGCGTGCAGGATTTTCCGATTTACGCGGAGGAACGCGCGATGCTGGCCGGCAATCCGCCCCGCCGCTGGCCGCAACTCGTTTCCGCCATGGTGCTGACGGCGGCATGGCAATGGCGGGCGGCCCCCATGCTGGAGGAAGTGCCGGTCTGGCTGTGGGGCGATTACACC